>JABUEW010000007.1 GCA_013314855.1 Bacillota bacterium
AGATGCATTTAGATGCATTTTTTAAAAGTGGTGCACCCATAACTTATTAATTTACGATTATTCCCCGGTTATACTTAGCTTTTGTTGCCTGACCGCCTCTGATATGCCTTTCAGCTTTATTTTCATCAAGTACTTCCCTTACATATTTTGCAAGTTCAGGGTTTATGCATGAAAGTCTTTCAGTAACATCTTTATGTATTGTATTTAGTATTGGTGTCGGTTTTATCCTCAGGCGGCATCAGGAACGTGCCGGACAATAGAACGGGGAAGCTTACCCCTTCCAAGTCTTCATTGATGTTGAAATGCACATAAATTTCTTCAGTAGACATAACCCGGATCTCCTTGATGATTTTCTTCAAATCGGTATTGTCTATGTTTTCCGTAAATTTAAAATTGTCAAAGGCCTCAATAAACTTCTTAAGGCTGTCCTTAATCTGCCTGTTAAGCTCTCTGGTTTTGTCCGTGCTGTTAAGCTTAAAGGAAAGCCTTTCTATTTCGGCATTGATGGGAATCATGTCCTGCTTTGCTTCCTCCATGGTAATCAGCCCGTCCACAGCCAGCCTTTTGAGCCGTTCACGCTTGCTCTGCAATTCCTCAAGCTGTTCCCTGGCTTCATCAAGGTCATAGCCTTCATTTTCCCTGATATATTCTCTAACCAAGGTGTTGCACTTACGCTCCACAGCATCAAAGAAGGCGGCCTTATCCTTTATAAGATAATTGAAGAGCCTGTCCAAACCGTCTTTGAGCCAATCTTCATTTACCCTGACGTACTCAGACTCACAGCGGTTTTTCCCATAGGCGCTTCTTTTGGAGCAGGTCCACCAGACATACAATGGGCTGTGTTTTGAATGCCTTCTCTGATAGCGCCGGAAGGAAAAGCCGCATGACCCGCACTTAATCAAATTGGAAAACAGGTGCTTGTCGCTTCTCCGGGTAAACGTACCCTCATAAGCTTCGGCGTTCAGTTTCATCTGCTCCTGCGCCTTATAGAACTGCTCGTCTGAAATTATGCGGAATTCCGGTCTTTCAACGATATACCATTCGCTTTCAGGGTTATTTGCCCTTTTGTTCGTGAATATATCAATGCTGCTCTGCTTCCCGTTGATTACGCGGCCGATGTAAATTTCGTTTTTCAGCACTTTGCCGACAGTATTCTGCGACCAGTTGCAGTTGGGCTTGCCGTCCTTCAGCTTTTTGGTCTTTACCCTGTTCTGATACAAGTATGAGGCAATCCTCGCCATGCCCCATTTTTCCTCCGTATAGAGGTCAAAAATTCTCCTGACCCATTTGCTTTCTTCAGGATTAGGCACAAGGGTATATCTGTCGATCCTGTCATAGCCGAAAACAAAGTTGGGCACCCGCCCTTTTTCCTTGCCGGGCTGCTTGCCGAACTTAACCTTCTCGGAAATGCGCTGGGATTCGTTCTCGGCAAGCATCGCCATCAGATTTAAGGTAAAGCTGTCGATATCCTTACCCTCGCCCATATTGACAAGGTGCAGGCTAACCCCGTATGAATTCAGCTCCCTAGTAACGGTGATAAAGTCAAGAGTGTTTCTGAAAAGCCTGCTGATGTCCTTTACATACAGCTTCTGGAATTCGCCCCGTTTGGCCGCTTTGCGCAAACGCTGCAGGTCTTTCCTGTTTTGCATTTTTGTAGCAGACTTGCCCTTGTCGCAATATATGGCTACCAGCTCATCGCCTCTACTAGGTATGTAGCTCTCAAAAAATTCACGCTGGTTTTCCAGGGAGCTTTTTTGTTCTTCTTTATCTGTACTGACTCTGATATAGGCGGCAGCCTTCATCTGAATCATCCTTTCTGTTACGTTTGTTCGCACTCGGGTGGTGAATTATAACGAAGTGCGTCTACTCCGTCAATGAGTCAACTAAACTCTCATTGCCCCGGCTCGTAACATTGGTTTGATTTATGGCTTCGACTGCCGAATTTATAATGCTCCTTGCAACTCCAAAGGACAGAGCCTCCAATATCAGGTCTAAGATGGCAGGATCAAGACTCTCATTTGTGATATTCATTTGTGCTTGTCCCATCTCCCCACCCCCAACCTTGTCTCTATGTTTAATGTATATTAATGAAGGGGTGGTTTTATTCTCTGATAAACTTACTGCGTTACGAGTTTTCTTTTTTTCACTGTCAAGGTTATTGGCTGGAGGTAGCACATATCCCGATCCTCTATGTCCTTTATAACAGATAACTCTTAGAAATGAGGCTAACCATACGGAATTGTTGAAATTTATTAACACACATAAAACAGTCCAAATATCCAAAATAAAAGCTGGCAAGCATTTTTACACCTACCAGCCCTTAAGATTAACTATGAAATTACATTCTCTCTTGAGAGGTATATATGAAACTTACTTTTTAAAATATAAACTTCCGAAGCCTATATTTATGTTTATATTTAACTCACATTTACTCTCATATTGAAATTCCTGAGTACAGATAAATATGAAGCCTTTTCAAAGCTAAGATAAAAATGATTCAAGCTGTCCATGTATAAAAATAGCCCGCATTAGATATATCCTGTTTTTCAGAGAATATCTTTGCGTTCTCGGATATTTTTATTGAGATATGGACATATGCATGATAAAATATTATTTAAATTTAACAGAATTGTGCGAGGTGAAATGCATGGCCGTAAGTTACAAAAAACTTTGGAAGCTATTGATTGATAAAGACATGAAGAAAAAGGATTTACGTGCAGCAGCTGGAATCAGCCAAACGTCCATAGCTAAATTAGGTAAAAATGAAAATGTAACAACTGATGTGCTTGTGAAGATTTGCAAAGCTTTAAAATGTGATATTTCAGATATTATGGAAATTACAAATGACGAAGATTAGTAACTGTACGGTTATATAGACAATACTTTTGAATTATCTCAGGCGGGGGTGTTTCTGTGGAAGTATTCAATAATATAACGAAAATTGTCAAGGATGACTTAACGCAGGTTATCATGCCGGGAAGCCGGATTTCTGTTGCGGCTGCCTGTTTTTCAATTTATGCCTATAAGGAATTGAAAGCGCAGCTGCAGAAAATTGATTCCATGCGGTTTATCTTTACATCCCCCACGTTCGTCGCCGAAAAATCGCCAAAAGAAAAGCGGGAATTCTACATTCCACGATTACATAGGGAACGCAGCCTTTACGGGACAGAATTTGAAATAAAGCTAAGGAACGAGCTTACCCAAAAAGCTATTGCCCGGGAATGTGCGGATTGGATTCGCAAAAAGGTAACCTTCAAATCAAATTCCACCAATTCCGGGATGAGTGGATTTCTTAACATACAGACAAACGACCAGCAGCTGACTTACCTGCCGATAAACGGGTTTACAACTGTTGATATTGGCTGCGAGCGCGGCAACAACATCTATAATATGGTGAATAAATTTGAGGCTCCCTTCAGCAGTGAATATATCCGCCTGTTCGACAGCATATGGAACGATGAAAGCCGTCTTCAGGATGTGACCGAAGAAGTAATCGAATCCATATCGGCTGTTTACCAGGAAAACCCCGCCGAGCTTATATATTTTATGACCCTATATAACATTTTCAGCGAATTCCTTGAGGATATTTCCGAAGATATGCTGCCCAATGAAGCAACCGGTTTCAAAAACAGCGTTATCTGGAACAAACTCTACAGCTTTCAGAAAGACGCCGCCCTGGCAATCATTAATAAGCTGGAGCAATTCAACGGCTGCATACTGGCGGACAGTGTGGGCTTAGGCAAAACCTTCACAGCCCTCGCCGTAATCAAGTACTATGAAAACAGGAACAAAAATGTCCTTGTTCTTTGCCCTAAAAAGTTAAAGGATAACTGGCTAACTTATCGTGGTAATTTAATCAACAACCCGCTGGCCAAAGACCGCCTGCGCTACGATGTTCTTTTCCATACCGATTTGTCTCGCGAACGAGGTGATTCTGTTATCGGCTTGCCCCTCGACCGTATCAACTGGGGCAACTACGACCTCGTCGTTATCGATGAATCCCATAATTTCCGCAATGGCGGCGCCGTATCAGGGGAATACGGAGAAAAAGAAAACCGCTATCTCAGACTGCTCAATAAAGTCATCCGCCCCGGCGTAAAGACAAAGGTTTTAATGCTCTCCGCCACCCCGGTGAATAACCGTTTTTATGACCTGCGCAACCAACTGGCCTTAGCCTACGAGGGGAAGTCAGAGTTAATCAATGAAAAGCTGAACACCAAAACAGACATTGATACTATTTTCCGGCAAGCTCAAAAGGTATATAACGCCTGGAGCAAGCTGCCGCCTGAATCCCGTACAACGGCTTCCCTGCTTAAGCAGCTGGATTTTGACTTTTTTGAAGTTTTGGACAGCGTAACCATTGCCCGCTCCCGTAAACATATCCAGCGCTACTATGACATATCCGAAATAGGCAGTTTCCCGGAGCGCAATAAACCGTTATCCTTGCGACCCAAACTGACAACGCTGAACAATGCCATCAATTATGAACAGATTTATGAACAGCTCATGCAGCTTAATTTGTCCATCTATACGCCAACAAACTATATCCTCCCCAGCAGGCTTGGCAAATATATCGATATGGATTCAAAACACAGCAGGCAGCTTTCGCAAAAAGGGCGCGAGGAAGGCATCCGCCGTTTGATGAGCATCAATCTGCTTAAGAGAATGGAAAGCTCGGTGCATTCATTTAAGCTGACTGTAAAACGCATCTATGAACAAATACATTACACTCTGGAGCTGATTGACAGCTTCCGGTCCGGCGAGGAAGTTACCGTGCAGGATGTTCATGACTTTGGCGAACTTGATCTGGATGATCAGAATATCGATATTATCAACGTCGGCAGAAAATTTAAAATTGATTTGCGCGATATGGATTATCTCTCCTGGCAGCGGGATTTGTCTGCCGATCTGGAAGTTTTGGAACTCCTGATTTTGATGATTGAAGATATTACTCCGGAGTATGATTATAAACTGAATGAGCTTTTGCGGGTTATCGAGAAGAAAATCACAAAACCCATTAATCCGGATAATAAAAAAATCATTATCTTTACGGCCTTTGCCGATACGGCGGAGTACCTGTATGAAAATGTCAACCCTTTCGTAAAGAACAAATTCGGACTGGACTGCGCCCTGATTACAGGGTCAGTTGAGGGAAGAACCACCATACCAAAATTCCCTGCCGATATGAATACAATTTTGACCTGTTTTTCTCCAATTTCCAAGGAGAAGGACCTGGTAATGCCGAACAACCACAACAATATTGATATTCTGATTGCCACCGACTGCATTTCCGAAGGACAGAACCTGCAGGACTGCGACTGGTGCATCAACTACGACATCCACTGGAACCCGGTGCGCATTATTCAGCGTTTCGGTCGTATTGACCGTATCGGCAGCAAAAACAAGGTGATTCAGCTCGTTAACTTCTGGCCGGATTTAGCACTGGACGACTACATAAACCTGAAAGAACGCGTGGAAGCGCGGATGCGGATTTCCGTAATGACTGCCACCGGCGATGACGACTACATCAACCAGGACGAAAAGGGCGATCTGGCCTACCGTCGGGCACAGCTTGAAAAACTGCAGAATGAAGTGGTTGACCTTGAGGACATGACCACAGGCATTTCCATTATGGACCTGGGGCTGAATGATTTCAGGATGGACTTGCTCTCCTATATCAAAGAGCACCCTGATTTAGACCGGACTCCCTACGGCATTCACGCCGTGATACGGGGAGAAAAGCCCGGAGTAATATTTATCCTGAAGAACGTGAATAAAGCCATAAACATTGAAAACCAAAACCGCCTTCACCCTTTTTACATGGTATACATCGGGGATGACGGGGAGGTCATCTGCAATCATTTGGAGCCGAAAGCCACCTTGGATATTATGCGCCATCTCTCCCGGGGCAAAACAAAACCCGATATGGAAGCCTGCCATATTTTCAACCGGGAAACCAACGACGGCAGGAAGATGGATCGCATATCCCAGCTGCTCCGGCAGGCAGTGTCCTCAATCATAACCGTTAAAGAAGAAAAAGATATAGACAGCTTTTTCGGGAATGGTGAAACTACCTTCCTGACCGGCAACATCTCCGGCCTTGACGACTTTGAACTGATCTGCTTTATGGTGGTGATGGGATGCTGAATTTCCCCAGTAAAGCCTTTGTCGGGCGAAACATGCCCAAAGAAGCATTTTATAAACATCTCAACTTAAGCAGCGAGCTTAGAGAAAAATTCGTTTCCGACGTAAAACGCCTGGTTCTGGAGTACAAGCTGTCGCCGGATACTTTAAACCTCGAAAAGAACGGAGAGATTACTGAAATTCTTGTACTCTCCATTGAACTGAAAAAGCAGGAGCTTGACTACCGGCTGGTGGAAAGCATAGCCCGGCAGAACGCCCATAAGCTGCTTTTCCTGCTCAAATTCCAGGAGCAGGGACAGCTCGCGCTTTATTACGGCAAGCTTTACAAAACAGACTGGATGCTGCTCAAAGACCTAGGGCTGGAAGCCAGAGGGCTAAATCTGGACAGCATATGGGAAGGGTTTATTGAGCAGATTGCCCTGCAGGAAAATATTGTTTCATCCTGCAACAGCCTTACTGTTGACGAAAAATTAAAGAAGCAGGATACAATCCTGAAACTGCAAAAAGAAATTGACAAACTGGAACGCTTATCCCGCAGCGAAAAGCAGCCTAAAAAACGTTTTGAACTGTTTACCCGCCTTCAGGGTTTGAAGAAAAAATTAGCTGAGGAAAAAGGAGAATGAGCATGGACAGGCTGAAAATGCACTCTGTAAACAAAGTGGATGAAAATATCAAAAAGATTACGGAACTGTTTCCCAATACTTTAACCGAGGTCATCAAAGGCTACAGGGATGACGGGACTCCCATCATCGAGCGCGCCATTGATTTTGACGTGCTGCGGCAGGAGCTGTTAAATGTCGTGGTGGAAGGCCCTGAGGAGCGCTATCAATTCACCTGGCCGGATAAAAAAAAGTCCATTCTGCTGGCCAACGCCCCCATCGCAAAAACCCTGCGCCCCTGCCACGAGGAAAGCGTGGATTTTGACAAGACTGAGAATCTGTATATTGAAGGCGACAATCTGGACGCACTCAAGCTGCTGCAGGAAACTTACCTTGGAAAGGTGAAGATGATCTACATAGACCCGCCATACAATACGGGCAATGACTTTATCTATGAGGATGACTTTGCTCAGAGTGCAGACGAGTATCTTGAAAACAGCGGGCAGTTTGACGAGGACGGCAACCGCCTGGTGCAGAACACCGAAAGCAACGGCCGTTTTCATACCGACTGGCTGAATATGATGTACCCGAGGCTCAAGCTGGCAAAGGATTTGCTGAGTGATGATGGGGTTATTTTTATAAGCATAGATGATAATGAAGTGGAAAATTTGAAAAAGATATGTAATGAGATATTTGGAGAAAAGAATTTTGTATCAATCATTAATTGGAAAGGTAGAGGAGGTAGACAAGACAGCAAATATTATGCAGTTATTCATGAGTACATTCTATGTTATGCTAAAAGAATTAATCAATTTGTAGCTGGAGAAGAAAGAATAATTGGTGGCAACTATCCAAAATATGATGAAGTAAAAAAACGCTATTATAAAACTCAATTAGCAAGAAAATGGGGGTCAAATAGCCGTCGCAGCGATAGACCTAATCTATTTTATCCAATAATAGCTCCCGATGGGACAGAGCTTTATCCAATGTTATCTCCTACGGAAGAAGGACGTTGGCGTTGGGGAAAATCACGCATGGAAAAAGAACTACAACAAGGTAATATTGAGTTTTCTTATAGCAATGGACAATGGGTTGCATACGAAAAAATCTATGCACCACTTGAAGGTGAAGAAAAAACAAAAAAATATAACACATGGATAGATGACATTGGAAATGGGACAGATGTAATAAAAAAACTTTTTGGCTCCGCAGTATTTGATTATCCAAAATCACCTGAACTTTTATCGAAATTTATACGAATGGCAAATGTAGATGACGACGACATCATTCTCGATTTCTTCTCCGGCTCTGCTACCACCGCCCATGCAGTCATGCAGCTAAACGCCGAAGATGGCGGCAACCGCAAATTCATCATGGTGCAGCTCCCTGAGCCTTGCAACGAAAATTCCGAAGCCTACAAAGCAGGCTATAAAACCATCGCTGAAATTGGCAAGGAGCGCATCCGCCGGGCAGGCAGAAAGATACTGGAGGAGCACCCGGAGCTTGCCAGAAAACTGGATATAGGTTTCCGCGTTCTGAAGGTGGATTTCAGCAACATGGAGGATGTTTATTACAGGCCGGACGAATACACTCAGGATTTACTCTCCTTCCTGACAGACAATATCAAGCCCGATCGCACCCCTGAAGACTTGCTGTTCCAGGTTATGCTGGATTTGGGCGTGCTTTTATCCAGCAAAATCGAAGAAATGGTCATCGGCGGCAAAAAAGTGTTTAATGTAGCGGACGGCTACCTGATGGCCTGCTTTGACAAAGACGTCACCGATGAGGTGGTTAGGGAGATTGCCAAAAAGCAGCCCTATTACGCTATTTTCCGTGACAGCGGCATGGCCAGCGACAGCGTCGCCACCAACTTTGAGCAGATTTTTGAAACCTACAGCCCGTCAACGGTGAGGAAGGTTCTGTAAAAAGGGGGTGACACAGTGAAATTTCAGTTTAAAATCCAGCAATACCAAACAGAAGCCGTAAACAGCGTCGTCAATATCTTTACAGGGCAGCCCTTTTCCGACCGGGTCAGTTATGTACGTGATTTGGGCATTAACAAGAAAAACCAGTATATCCAGGTATCCTTGTTTAATGAGCCTGAATCTCCGGATGACGATGCTACCATCGGCTTTGAAAACGCCCGGCTTGTTCTGAGCCCCGGGCAGCTTCTGCAAAACATCCGCAACATGCAGGCCCGCAACAACATCAAGCAGTCCGAGACTTTGGTCAGCCACCTGGGGGCCTGCAGCCTGGACGTTGAAATGGAAACCGGCACAGGCAAAACCTATGTCTACATAAAGACCATTTTTGAACTGAACAAGCGGTACGGCTGGAGCAAGTTTATTGTGGTTGTTCCTTCCATTGCCATCCGCGAAGGGGTATATAAGACTTTTCAGATTACCCAGGATCACTTCATGGAGCATTACGGCAAGAAAGCCCGGTTTTTTATCTACAACAGCAGCAATTTAACAGAACTTGACAATTTCAGCGCAAGCAGCGGCATAAATGTCATGATTATCAATATACAGGCCTTTAATACTTCCTTGAAAGAAGATGCCAGGAGCAAGGAAGCCCGCCGCATTTATGAAAAACTGGACGAATTCGGCAGCCGCAGGCCTATTGATGTTATTAAGGCCAACCGCCCCATCCTCATTCTGGATGAGCCGCAGAAAATGGGCGGGGATAAGACTCAGAAAGCGCTGGCTAATTTTAATCCCCTGTTCTGCCTGAACTACTCGGCCACCCATGTCCAGCACCATAACCTGGTCTATGTCCTGGATGCGGTGGATGCTTACAATAAACGGCTGGTAAAGAAAATCGAGGTCAAAGGATTTGAAGTCAAGAATCTCAGAGGAACCGACAGGTATTTGTTCCTTGAGAATATCATTATCTCACCCAAGAAGCCGCCGATGGCCAAAATTGAACTGGAAATCAAATACCAGAAATCAATCAACCGCGAGACACGCATTCTCGGCGTGGACGATGACCTTTATTTTGTATCCAACGAAATGGAACAGTATAAGGGATACCATATCAGCGATATTGACCCCATACGCGGCACGGTAACCTTTACCAATGGTGTGGTATTGTCCCGGGGAGAAGTTATCGGTGATGTTTCAGAAAAGGACCTGCGCCGGATCCAAATCCGGGAGACCATTATTTCGCATTTTGAAAAGGAAAAACACCTGTTTGAACTGGGAATCAAGACTCTTTCCCTCTTCTTTATCGACGAGGTGGCCAAGTACCGTAAGTATAACGAAGCAGGGGAAGAAGTCAACTCCGAATACGGGGAAATGTTTGAGCAGGAATATGTAAACGTGCTGAACGATTACATTACTCTGGAAGATACGCCTTACATCCGTTACTTGAAAAGCATTGATCCCCATGAAACTCATGCTGGATATTTCAGCATTGACAAGCACGGCCGCAAGGTGGACAGTCCTATCAAGCGGGGAAGTGATGAAAGCGATGATATTTCCGCCTATGACCTGATTCTTAAAGATAAAGAACGCCTCCTAAGCTTTGAGGAACCGGTGCGCTTTATTTTTTCCCACTCGGCCCTGCGGGAAGGCTGGGACAACCCCAATGTTTTTCAGATCTGCACTTTAAAGCATGGCGGTGCAAGCCCCACTCAAAAACGCCAGGAAGTGGGCCGCGGCCTGCGCCTGTGTGTAAACCAAAGAGGAGAGCGGATGGACATGGAAAAGTGCGGCGATTCCGTCCACTCCATCAACGTGCTGACGGTTATCGCCAGCGAAGGCTATAAAAATTTTGTCGCCGATTTGCAGACCGGTATTAAAGAAGCCTTGTATGAACGGCCCACAAAAGCAACAGTGGAATACTTTACGGGCAAGACCGTTATGGTCGGAGAGAAAACGCATATGCTTAATATGCAAGAGGCCAGGGACATCTACCGCTATCTCATTAAGAACGATTATATTGACAACAACGACGGCATTACAGAAAGCTACCGGACAGACCTGGAAAACAACCGGCTGGCTCCGCTGCCTGAATCCCTCGCACCCTTTGGGGAAAGTGTGCATCAGCTTATCCGGAGCATCTTTGACGAAAGCGTCTTAAGCAGGATGATAGAAAACGGCAATAAAACCAAAATTCCGGAAAATGCCCTCAACGAGAATTTTTACAAGAAGGAATTCCAAACCCTTTGGAATTATATTAACCATCAGTATGCCTACACAGTCGAGTTTGACAGCCGGGAACTAATAGAAAAAGCCATTAAACATATCAATGAAAACATGTACGTTTCCCAGCTTCAATACATGGTTACCGTCGGCAGGCAGACAGACGAGCTGGACGGAAACGCTATTGCCCTCGGAAACAGCTTTGTCCGGGAAAATGCCAGGACGGAAACCCTGAAGCACTCCGAAACAAGCCAGATTAAATATGACTTGATAGGTAAAATTGCCGAAGGCACTACTCTCACCCGCCGCACAGTGGCGGCCATACTGGCAGGTATTGAAAAGCCGGTATTTGCCTGCTTCAAGCAGAATCCTGAAGAGTTCATTGCCAAAGCAATACGCTTAATAAAAGAACAAAAGGCTACCATGATTGTCGAGCATATTTCTTATGATCAGATTGAAAAGCAGTATGACAGCAGTATTTTCACCGCTGAAAAGGGAGCAAGTGATTTTACAAAAGCATTCCGGGCCAAGAAAAACATCCAGGATTATGTATTTACAGACGGAACCGCTGAAAAGAGCATCGAACGCCGCTTTGCAGAAGATATGGACAAAGCCGACGAAGTCTGTGTCTATGCCAAGATACCGAAAGGCTTTGCCATTCCTACTCCGGTGGGTAACTACTCGCCGGACTGGGCGATTGCCTTTTATGAAGGTACGGTAAAACACATTTACTTCATAGCTGAGACCAAAGGGACAATGGAAAGCTTGAACCTGCGTCCTATTGAACAGGCAAAAATAAAATGTGCCAGAAAACTTTTTAACCAACTATCAACAAGCAAGGTCAAGTATCATGATGTGGACAGCTACCAAAGTCTGTTAAATATTATGGGTAAGCTATAAATATGGCTTATCTGAAATTAGATAGAATCGAGGTGTGACGATAATGGAGTCAAATATTCAACCAAAAATTTCATTTGCTTGTGACTTCATTTTATATGGAGTTTGATGATAAGTTATTGCCATTCAAAAACACAACTTAGAATTAAGTGGAATTTGACTATGGGGCTGTATTGGATACGACCATTTTCTTGCTTAAAACTTGATGAACGATACAGAAGCTACTTGACACAAGACGGCAATCCTTATTTTATAGACATTGTAAAAATTTCAAATTTAAAGCAGCTTCCAAACGCTAAGTAAGAAGCCAAAACCAGTTAATTCTTTGTATATCATGAGCAGTAATGTGACAAAAAAGGGCCATCCACATTTAACACATCAAATGGAAATGGCTTCTTACTTAGAACATATTAATGCTTCACCTGCATATATTGATTGGGATGTTGATGATGGCGTTATTGAATTTCTGCCAACAATGAAATCAGACATCACTCTCCGGTACAAGGGTAAAACCCTCATTATTGACACCAAATATTATGAACACACGATGCAGGCAAACAGCTTTTACAATAGCCGGACGCTACATTCTCACAACATGTATCAAATTTTTACTTATGTGAAAAACATGGATACCGCCAATTCTGGCAATGTAAGCGGCGTTCTGCTTTATGCAAAAACGGATGAGGAAATCGTACCGGACAATGATTATATGATGAACGGCAATCGCATAAGTGTTAAAACTCTTTTAAACCTATTTTGGCTTGTTTTGGAATATGTATAGCAAGAAATACTGACGCATCACAACGCAAATAAAAAAGCACCACAGGTTTTTAACCATGTAGTGCCCTAAAAAATAGTTGTAATTGCATTCTATTTTTTCAGTTTAATTAAAAATCCTCATGTGATTTTAGATTTCCAACTGCTTCAATGCCATCCCGATGAGTTTATCCGCATAATCGGCCATGAACATCGGGATATTCAGCAGATCATCGTCCAGCCGCAGATTGTTCAGTGAAAATCGGACACGCAGCTTGACCTTGTCACCGTATTTCTCTTTAAACTTCTTCAAACTTCTGCTTTCCACATTGCTCTCCGATTTTACCTCTACGGGCAAAATATCGTTTTCTCTCTGAATCAGAAAATCCACTTCATACCGGGGATTGTCCATTGCCCAATATCGCGGCATTGCTTCAAACTGGTTTCTCAGAGCCTGCAGCACATAATTCTCGCTGAGCGCCCCCTTAAACTCAACGAACAGGCGGTTGCCTTCGCTGAAAGCGGAAGGCGCCAAAAGGGACAAACGTCGCAGCAGCCCCACGTCCACCATATAAAGCTTGAAGGCAGACAAATCGTCATAAGCAGAAATGGGCAGCCCCGGCGCGCTGCTGCGGTATATCTTATAAGTCAGGTTAGCATCGCAAAGCCATTGCAGTGCGTCCTCGTATTCTCTGGCCCGGGCCCCTTCCTTGACAGCCTTATAAATGAATTTTTTGTTTTCCCTGGCAAGCTGGGAGGGTATTGACTTCCAAATCAATGATATCTTGGGGAAATCCTTAGGGTCCGGATGCTTGGCAAAATCCCTCTCGTATGCCCCCAGGATATTGGAAAGCACCTGCTGCATCAGCTCGACGTCCCGGTCTTCCGTCCAGGACCTGACAGACTCAGGCATCCCGCCGGTCACAAAATACATTTTGAGCTTTTCATAAAGTGGATTGAAGAATGCATCCGGAACAGCCTCAATCCTGTCCAAGCTGTCCATATAGGCAGCAAGATTGCCGTCGCCGTTGGCCATTAAAAATTCGATAAAGGTCATAGGCCCTATTTCCAAAAAGTCCACCTTGCCGACAGGAAAAGAGGCCGGCTTTGACAAGGCAATGCCCAAAAGTGAACCGGCGCAGGCCACATGATAGTGCGGCGTGTTTTCGCAGAAGTATTTGAGCGTATTCAAAGCATTAAAACATTCCTGAATCTCATCGAAAACAATGAGCGTATCCTCAGGCTTATCCGGCTTGATTGTCTGACCGCTTGCCATCATCAGGTTTTGCAGGATGCGTTCGACATCCTTTGTGTTTTCAAAAAACTGCTTGTATTCCGGGTGTTCGTCAAAGTTGAAATACGCAATATTTTTATAATAACGCCTGGCAAACTCCTTGAGCGCCCATGTCTTGCCCACTTGGCGCACGCCTTTCAAAATCAGTGGCTTGCGGTGCCTGGAGTTTTTCCACTTCAGCAAATCCTTCATGATCAGCCTTTCCACAATGTCACCTCCAAAATATCATATTTTTATACATATTTCGCGTCAAATAATCACACTTTTATAAATTATTATAACCGCACGCTCTGTATTTAGTCAATATGTCACATTATTATTTGGTTTTTTGCGAGTTTAATCACATTTTTATATATGATCTGAGGCGTATTGTTTGACCTGTCAACATTGGATGATTGAATGGTCTATTGTCGGTCACAAGAATGCATGAAAGGGTCATATTAAAACCTGTCTTGCTTAAAACAAAGGCAGGTTCTGTTATCCATAGACTCTATGATCATCTACTATCATTCCATACAATACATTTCATCCTCTCAGGCGGCGTACTCAAACACCCAGTGCAACCGACACCAATTCTTAACACGGTATGTACAGTAGATTTAGAGATTCCGAACTTTTTGGCTGCAGCCCTGACGGTACTTTTGTTTTCGATAATAAAATGTGCCAATTCAATGGCTCTTTCTTCAATATATTCCTTCAACTGCCCAAACCCCCTTTTTGGAACCACTGTTAAATGCATATTATTTTGTAAAAACATATATGTATTAACCTGTCTCAATATTAATGGTTTATAAACATTTTGTATTACTACAGTATATATATGCCTGTTTATTAGCGCTTATGAGTAGCAATATGGAGGAATATACTTTAAATATATTTACGGATTACTTGTGTATTAATATATAAGTATAGTAAAATAGTATTATAATCAGGCTAACTGGTAGAAAAATCAAATAGGATCGGGTGATAATTAATTATACGATGAATAAATCAAACACTTTAAGTGAATTGATCGGAAAAATTGAAGAAAATCCGGTTATTGCCGCTATAAGGAAAGATGAGGATATTGAGTATGCCGTTAATATGCCTATAACGACAATTTTTCTTCTTAGAGCGGATATTTTTAGTATAGAAAGAAATGTACAGAGAATCAAAGAGAATAATAAAAATGTGTTTATCCATATTGAACTATTGGAAGGACTTGGTAAGGATAACAGGGCTATAGATTATATAGCAGAAGTTATAAAGCCCAGTGGTATAATTACTACCAGGACAAGCCAGGTAAAGTATGCAGAGGAGAAAGGCATATGTACAATTCAGCGTTTTTTTCTGGTAGATAGCCAATCTTATGAAACAGCAATTAAATCCGTCCACTTGATAAAGCCTGATATGGTAGAGATTATGCCTGCAGTAATGCCTGAAATTATCAATCGTTTTTGCAGAGATGTATCCCTACCGGTTATTGCAGGTGGTTTGATTGATAGTAAAGAGGATATAATTGGTGCCCTTAAAGCAGGTGCATTGGGAATCTCTACAGGCAAAAAAGAGCTTTGGGGGTTGTAACATAGCAAATTCTCTTTTGATGGAACAAGGCTTTATAGATACCTTATCGCCTACCTTACCTTATCACCTACCTTACCTTACGTTCATAAAATATTCACAAATAATACATATTATTTTCATAATTTTATCATATTTTTTTTCTATAATATGTTTCTGTAATCATTAAAGTTTTTGAAAGTATTAAAATTGTTAGAAATATTGGGAGGTTGATAAGGTGAATACAGGACTCAAAGCAGGTTTGAGAGGAAAATTTTATAACGTATTTTCAAAAAAGAAGCTTTTAATTTTTATACTGGCTATTGTAGTAGGAGTATCAGGCTTCTTTGTGGTGCGGGGGATGGTTATGAAAGCCTCGGCAAAAGATAACATTGAGTTGCGTACTGCTGTAGCCAGAAGAGGCAACATTAGTGTTACAGTTACGGGGTCGGGACCAGCTGCGTCTTCATCTAAAAAGGATGTTACTGCCAGTGTTAGCGCAACTTTTCTTAAAGCCTATTATAAGGATGGGGATGAAGTAAAGGCGGGCGACCTTCTTTTTGAGTTGGATGACAGTACTTATCAGGCAAATGTCCGGCAAATTGAACTTAATCTGAGTCAGGCAAGGCTTACATACGAAAAGGTACAAAAGGAAATAGCAAATCTTAATATGGTTGCACCCTTCAGCGGAAGAGTAACATCCATATCTGTAAAGGAAGGGGACTCAGTTTCATCAAATACTGCAGTGTTAACATTGATAGATGAATCAAAACTTAAAATAACACTCCCTTTCAGGAATACTGCTATAGAGAAAATACAGATAGGTGAGAGGGCGTCGGTTTATCTAAAAGATACTATGGAGGTAGTATATGGTACGGTAACATATGTTGAAGAAAAACCGTATTCTATGACAAACGGAGGATTGGCATGCAATGTAGAAATAACGTTAGATAATCCCGGTGCGCTGGAAGAAGGGATTATAGCCAGTGCACAAATTGAAACAGGAGGAGATGCAATATCCAGCCTTGAAAGCGGGACGTTGGTATATATAAACAAAACAGTAATGAAAGCTGAAACCAGTGGAACCGTAAAAGAAATACCAGTAAGGGACGGCCAGTTTGTCAACAGCGGGACAACACTTGTGGTTTTTGAAAATGATGAACTAATCTTGAACAGAGAATCAAATAGCCTTAAGGTTAACGATTTAGAGAAACAGTTGGAAGAAGCCCGGAAACAACTTGGTAACTGCAAAATATATGCGCCGATTGACGGTGTCATTATCGACCAAAAGGAGCTTGTAGAAGGGGATCAGGTAAAGATAGGAGAAGTTTTGTGTTCGGTTATTAATCTTAATAATATTGAATTTGAAATATCTGTTGATGAACTTGATATTCCAAGGATAGCAGTCGGACAAAAAGTAGATGTAACTGTCGACGCAATAGCTGAAAACTCAGGACAGAGTTTTACCGGCGTTGTAAAGAAGATTGCTTCTCAGGGTTCAACACAAGGGGGAGTCACAACATACCCTGTTACCATAGAAATATCGGATCCAAAGGGAATCAAGGAAGGTATGAATTGCAACGCAAGCATATTTGTTATTGAAAAAAATAATATTTTGTATATTCCTATAGAAGCTGTTACCAACATTGGAGGAAGGGCAATGGTATTCGTTAGAAATGATGGACAGTTGCAGCAAAGTGCTGTAGTACCCGGCGATTTCATGCAAGGTAATCAAGGTAATTGGGGGAGTAGGAGAGGGCTGCAGGGAAGTAACCAGGGAAGCAGCCAGGCAAATAACCAGGGAGGCAGCGAGGCAAGCAGCCAGGAAAGCAACGTAGAAGAAAGGTCTACTGATTCAAGGTTTGCAAATCGCATTGCAAACCAGAACCCAAACCAGGCATTCAACAGTTCCGATAATCAAAATGACAACCAAAATGACCAAAATAATGTTAGAAGTAACAACCGTACAGGTGAAGGAGCTTCTGCTTTAATGGAGAATTTTCTAAGGAGAAATACCACATTGGATCCAAGAATTGCCGATTATTACAAGGATGCAGTACCTGTATTTATTCAGACGGGTGTAAACAACGAAACATATATTGAAGTAGTAAGCGGACTCCAGGAAGGAGATGAGGTAATTCTCCCGCCTATATTCCAGTCACAGAACTCTTCCGGTTCTAAAACTACAAATCCCATGGGAGGCTTTGGCGGTTTCGGCGGCTTCGGTGGCGGGTCTACGGTGGTGCCGGGAGGTACCGGAGGTACCGGAGGAAGAAACTTTCAAGTGCCCAATGTTCGTGATAACCAGGGTTCCGGCACAAGAACGAACTGATAACCGGAGGGATTTGATATGCTAATAGATATATGCAATGTAAGTAAAATTTATCAGATGGGTAAGAACAAGGTCAATGCTCTTAAGAATGTCAGCCTTCAGATTGGTTCGGGGGAATTAGTAGCTATCATAGGGCCTTCAGGTTCAGGAAAGACGACATTAATGAACATATTGGGCTGTCTTGATACTCCTACCGAGGGCACATATAAGTTGAATGGAAGGGGAGTCATCAATATGACCGACAGCCAGCTGGCAGATATACGCAACAGGACAATAGGATTTGTCTTTCAAAGCTTTAATTTGCTACAAAGACTTACAGCACTCGAAAATGTTGAACTTCCACTAATATATAGAGGAATGGGGGCAAGGGAGAGGCATAGGAGAGCTTTAGCGGCATTAGAAAGCGTCGGCCTTGCAGACAGGGTCCACCACAAGCCTTCCGAGCTTTCCGGAGGGCAGCAGCAAAGGGTTGCCATTGCCCGGGCTCTTGTAAGTGAAGCACCAATTATATTGGCAGATGAGCCTACAGGTAACCTTGACACCCACTCAGGTGCAGAAATTTTACGGATATTAAAAGAATTAAATAACAATGGAAGTACGGTTATTTTGATTACCCATGATAACAATATTGCAAGTAATGCAAAAAGAATTGTTAGGTTACAGGACGGAGAAATTATTGAAGACAAGGAGGTGAACTGATTTGGGAATAGTCCAGGCATATAAAATGGCGATAAAGAGTATCATGGGAAGTAAACTGAGATCGTTTCTTACAATGCTCGGAGTTATTATCGGTGTCGGGGCAGTTATCGCAGCAGTGGCATTAGCCCAGGGGACCACAAAAGGTATTACTGATACTGTCCAATCCCTGGGGACCAACTTAATCCAGATTACCATCACGGGAAGGAATAGCAGCAGGGATATTACATATGTAGATTTAAAGGAATTTGCCGATCAAAATTCTGATTATATATTGGCGTTGTCACCACAAGTTTCAGGCAGCTTTACGGTAAAAGTGGGAAGAACAAGCCGAACAGTGAGTGTAATAGGGACAAGTCCGGAATATGAAATTGTAAGAAATAGGCATGTCCAGAGCGGAAGATTTATTTTGCAGTATGATGTTGATTTCAGGCAAAAGGTTGCAGTTATAGGAACCGCTGTTGCAAAAACTCTATTTAAAGATTTAGACCCTATTGGCGAAAGTATAAAAATAGACGGGCAACTATTCAAAATAGTTGGAATTCTCGAGGAAATAGACGGAGGACAGGAACAATCAAACGATGACCAGATCATAATTCCTGTTACTACAGCGCAGAGGTTTATGAGAAATGCAACAATAAGGAACTTTGCTCTTGAAGTAACAAAACCGGAGTATGTAGAAGGTGTAATGGAAATGATCAATTCGCTCTTATCACAGTATTATAGGGATAACACTTTTTACAGGGTATTTAATCAAGCACAAATGCTATCTACGCTTGGTACGGTTACTGGTATGATGATGATAGTATTGGGCGGAATAGCAACTATTTCTTTGGTGGTAGGAGGCATTGGAATAATGAATATAATGCTGGTATCGGTCACTGAAAGGACAAGGGAAATAGGGATACGAAAAGCAGTAGGAGCGAAAAAAAGAAATATCCTTGTACAGTTTTTAATAGAAGCGCTTATGGTTACAGGAATTGGAGGCATTTTAGGCGTCATTTTGGGAATTTGCGTTATCCGGTTTATATTAGGAGGGTTTAATATTGTACCGGAAGTATATTCTATTCCATGGATTATATTTTCTTTTGGAATATCTATTATTGTGGGTATTATATTTGGAATATTCCCGGCCTATAAAGCCGCCAACCTCAACCCCATAGAGGCCCTAAGGTATGAATAACGAAGAGTAATTAATATGGAGGTGCATTAAACAATGAAAAAAATTGTAGCTTTAACACTTGCGGTGATGATGATTGTATTTTCCTTTGCAAGCATTTATGCAAACTCTAGTGGTTCTAACGGTGTATTTGATGATATATTCAGTGATATAGACAAAGATGCCAGTTATTATGAAGATGTCGCCCGTCTTTCGGCGCTGGGAATCATAAATGGCAATGGGGCAGGGCAGTTCAGGCCAAATGAACTGTTAACCAGGGAGCAGTTTGCTATTCTAATGGTCAGGGCATCAGGGCTTGAAGAAAGGGCAGCGTTATTAAAAGGGTATACTGGTTTCCCTGATGTTTCTGCAAGCAGGTATTCCAGCGGGTATATTAATACAGCGGTGAAACAGGGGTATATTGCGGCAATGCCTGACGGAAAGTTTAATCCGGAACAGCCTATCACCTATGCCCAGTTTTTAACAGCATTAATAAGGGCTTTGGGCTATAAAGACGAAGATTTAGGTGGCATATGGCCTGGAAATTATATTGAAAAGGCAAAAAGCATCGGATTAGTGGAAGGTTTCGAGTACGGCAACAATGATGCTATTCCAAGGTGGGCCGCGGCAAAGTTAATTAACAGGTTTTTGGATACTGAAATGAAGGAGTCTGCTACATCACAGCAAGCTAAAACCTTTGGAGAGTTTTCAGGAGTATGTTCCAATCCTGAATGCATTATTCTCGGCAACTCAAATACTTATAACGGCATTGAAGAAAACCAGGTACTTACCGATAAGGGGATTTTCTACCTTAATGCCAACATGCTTAAATACGGCAGTACCGGATTGGAACCGGGCAATAAGTACAGGCTTACTATTGTAGACGATAAAGTTGTATGGGCATCAACCCCTCTTAATGAAGTAAAAAGAATAACGGTTATTTCTGCTACAGAAAACAAGGTAAACTATTACTTGGAAGATAAAAGTCCGGGCACTATAATTTTATCTGAAAAAACTAAATATTATTACAAAGGTGGAATACAGGGATTTGACACTGTGAAAGGCATACTTCAGCAAAATTCATCTATAGTGTTTTCCTACAATACAGATAAAAACGGGTATGAATATGCAGTAATTTTCGACCCTATATATAGCAATCCTGAAGTAAAAAGGGATACTGAACCTTGGAACACATCCATAGGTTCAGTTAACATTGATTCGGCAAGTATTCCGATTATAAAAAACGGTGAAGTAATTTCCATAAAGGATATCAAGTATGGAGATGTTGTGTATGAAGTTACAGATATATGGAGAAATCATAAGTATATATCAGTGCTGGACAAGAAGGTATTCGGCAGTATAACCGGTATTATCCCAAATATTATGGCAGCAAGTGCACTGGAATTGGACGGTAAAACCTATGACTTAAGCAGCAGTTTTAATAAAAATAAGATTGATGGAAGAAAAGGCTCATTTACTATAGGAGACAGTGTTATTGCCCTTTTAGGAATAAATGGAGAGATTATAGATATTCTGCGTCCGGACGGGGTTACGGCTTCGAAATATGCTTTTGTATTGAATTACAGTACTTTGATTCCTGCATCCGAGAGTTTAAAGGATACAACCTATACTGTCAAGCTATTCCTTGAAGATGGCTCAAAAGTAACCTATTACACTAATACTGATCCTTCCGGAATGAGAGGTAAATTTGTAAAATATGCAAGAATTGACAACCAAAAAGTTTCATTGGAATTACAGGATGATGTTAGTGACGATATGAAAAATACCTTTACTTCTGCGCCGGGTTTTTACAGTGAGTGCATAATTTTGGGCAATTCACGTATATTTGATTATCTTTCGGAAAACCAGGTAATAACCGATGTTGGTATATTGTATAACATTAGTAATGAACCGGAACTTGAACTTGGGAACAAATACAGGGCAGTAATTGATGGGGACAGTATTCTAATGGTAGATAGAAAGCTGAAATCCCTTGAAAAGGTTACGGTCAATTCTGCAATTGATACCTATATATCAGGAAAGAAGCAAGGCAAACTTACGGACATGGTTCTTCCTCAAAAGACGGTTTATTATTATAAAGGAGTGAAGCAGGATTACAACAGCCTTAAAGATATTTTGAATGCAAATTCATCCATAATATTTGCATATAATGATGATAAAACAGGGTATGATTATGGGATTATTTTTGACCCTGTATACAGTAAGCCGGTAGTAAACAGGTCCGGCTATACTGTAACTACAAAAGTAGGTCCGATAGAATTGTCGATTAGTGATACAATTCTTAAAAATGACAAGATTGTAGAGAGCTCAGAAATTTACTATGGGGATGTTGTTTATGAAGTATCGGATATCTGGGGCGGCAATAGATACATATTGGTCGTGGACAAAAGAGAAAGTGGGGTTATTTCCGCAATAAAACCAAATATTTTGTCGCCACAGTATATTCAAATAGACAATGTCACTTATCAATTTGATAGAAATATGGATTTTTCAAAAATTAATGGTAGGAATGGCTCAATGAAAGTCGGAAACTATGTAACCTTGTTGTTTGGGCATGATGGAAAGGTTGTGGATATTTTATAGTTATATTATTGGTTGCCTATCATTAATGCCATCTTAAGCTGCATTATATTACGTTTAGGTGTGGGAAAATAGAGGAGGGAAGTAAAAAATCTTATCTGTTATTTTTTACCTCTCTCCTCTCTCTTTATAAAAAAGTTGTTAATTGTAATTGTAAAAGACAGTAATTAAATATAAAATGAATATATAAGGAGATAAGGAGTTGAGTAAAAAATGCAATATAGATATTTAGGGAATCCATGCAGGAATTTCTGTTTTTTAGGTGCAATAAAGATTAATGACCCAAAGGATGGCCGTGAAAAGGTGGTATTATCATCTTTTGTTTCTGGAGAAACGGGAGGATTGGTGTTTATTGATACTGAATCAAGAGAAGGAGAATGGATAGAGCTGCCGGGGGATGAAGGTGCATGGGCTCTTTTTCTATATAACAATGAAAAATTACTGGTAGGTACTTGCGGGACGCGGGGATACCTTCATTGCCTTGATTTAAAAAGCAGGACATGGGCAGAACCTTTGAGAGATGAAAATGAAACATATATTTGGAACCTGGTGCAGGGTTCGGATGGTATGGTATATGGAGGAACTTACCCGGGGTGTGTATTATTACGGTACAATCCTCAAAAGCATATACTTGAAAATTTGGGCAAAGTGTCAGAGCATGAAGGAAATATGTACAGCAGAATGGTATATGGGGATGTTCCGGGGAAAATATTTATTAATTGCGGCATGAAAAAATCTCATGTAGCAGCCTGGGATATAGAAACTTGTACTGTTAAGGAGTTTGGTAAAGAAGGAGCAATAATAAAAGAAGCAAATGCAGATTTTGTATGTACGGAAACAAGAGGAGAGCTTGACTTTTACCACCCTTATACTCTTGAACCTTTATGTAAAGACACATATGCCAGCAAACTTGAAAAACTCCTTAAAGACCGGAATATTACCGACGACAGGATACCTTCAGACAAGGGTATAGGAAGAATGTTGAAGCTAAAAGAGGGAAAACTTTTTGGTATAAGAGGACAGGAATATTTTATATTAAATAAAAACGACAGACATTTAAAACTGGAAAGAATACCTGTTGAGGCTCCGGCTACAGGTATACTGACCATAACCTCAGATCCGTACAACCGGATATGGGGTTCCAGTAATTTTGGTCAGACAATATTCTGCTACAATACTGATGACGGTAAATACTGGAATTCTTCTACTGTAACCAATAACGGCGGTGAAGTATACGGGATGAGGTGGGCAGAAGGTAAGTTATTCATGTCCTGCTATGCGGGTGGAGACCATGTGGTTTATGATCCGGAAAAGCCATGGGATCAGATAAACAACATAAATCCAAAGACTTTAAAATCAGTTGCTCCTGAATTAATCAGGCCCCATGCCAAAAGTATTATAGGCCCTGATGGGGCATTCTGGACGGGATGGACTGCAAGGTATGGCGTATATGGCGGCGGGCTTTCCCGTGTAGATACTGGTACATTGGAAGTAGATTCCTGGTATGACCCAGTACCCGGACAGAATATTGAGTCGTTAGCAGCAGGAGACAAATACCTTTACTTTACTACAAACGGCTGGGGAAATGGACTGCCTGAAAAAGTTGAGCCTTTCTACTTGTGTGTATGGGATACAAACGGCAGGATTGTATGGAAAATGAAATTCTCTGAAGGGGAAAAGCCGGGTAAAATAGGTATTATTGGGAGCTACGGCCTTATAAGTATAAATGATGAAATCCGGGTGTTTGACTGCCGTTCAATGGAGTTTATAAATACTATAAAGGTAGGAGGACATTGCTCCTGTATTATAGAGTATAACGAAGATATTGCAGCTGTATTTTGCGGTAAAGATATGTATTTTATTAATCCTGCCAATAGTAAGATGGAACATGCCATTGAACTCCCTGGCTATGTTGGTACAGCCACCATTGGTCCTAAGGGAGAAATTTATTTTGCCTGTAAAACGAAATTGTATAAGGTAGTATAGAGTTAAGAACTCGGGATAATAGTGCAAAAAAGTGAGGTGCTATAAAAATGAAAATAGGATATTCTTGCGTTGACATAACACCAGATTTAGGTGTTGAACTAAGCGGTTATGGATGGTTCCCCGGCAGAAAGGCAGAAAGAGTGCTTGACAGCCTTTATGCAAGGGCGGTGGCGTTTGAGGATGAAGATAATAATAAAAGCATGCTGTTAATTAACTGTGATCTTGTGGCCATCGACCGGTCTATTACCGATATTGTAAAACAGCAGATTTCTGATGAGCTTGGTATTGATAAAGCAAGTATAATGATTGTCTGTACACACACACATACCGGACCTGCAACAGGAAAACTGATAGGCTGTGGAGAACCGGATGAAAAATACCTGGATTCTTTACCCGAACTCCTTGTAAATGCCGGTAAAATGGCATATGGAGATTTAAGAGATGTGAGGCAGGCAAAGAGCATAGTAAGATCAATTGAACCTATAGGATTTAACAGGGTATTACGCTCTGATGGCCCTGTTGATAATAATGTACGTGGTATTGCATTTTATTTTGATGAGGGAAGACCTCTTGCCCTGGTAAGCTATGGCTGCCATCCTGTTACCCTTGGACCGGTAAGAGATATTTCCGCGGACTTCCCCGGAAGAATGGTAAAAGCCTTAAATAAAGAGGGATTTGACGCAGTATTTTTAACCGGTTTCTGTGGAGATATTGATCCGGTATCAAACCTTAAAAAATGGGGATCCGGCACATCGGAGGTAATTGATGAATATGGCAAGCGAATAGCGGATGGCTTTATTAGAGGTTTATCAGGGTGTGAACCCATGGGTGATTTGCACCTTGATGCATTTGATATAAATATAAAACTTAAACTGCAGCAATATAACCACGAAGACATAGATAAGTATGTGGAATATTTTTCGCAAAAGAAAGATGAAAATCCTGGATTGTATAGGGTTTCACAAATATGGGCCGAAGAAATAAAAAGGCAGCTTAAGGAAAATGCCGATCCATATATTGAGTCTCTAACTATTCAGGTTTTCAGAATAGGGGATGTGGTTTTGGTTGGATTCCCGGGTGAAATATTTACGATGCTTGGCACAATTGTAAAAGAGGCTGTACCACATATGAATATAATAACAATTGGCAATGCGAATACTTCAATGAGGTATATTCCGACTCGGGATGACATTGAAAATAAGGGATATGCAGGATTTCTATCCTGTTTACTGTACCTTAAACTACCTCTTGAACCTGGTGAGGGAGAGAGGATGGCTGAAATGGTGGCAAAAGTTTTAAAGGAACGGTTATAGATGCTTAGGTTTCTAGTATAATTTCTAGTTATAGTTAGTGTTGGTTTATAGGGAGTATCAAGAAATTACAGTGAATCTAGAGAAATAAAAAGCAATATAAAAATAACCAGCCATTATATTTTTTTGACTGGTTATTTTTTATCTTATTAATTTATAGAACCTCTTTTTATTTACCAATTATTTTTTTGCACTTAAAGGAATATAAAACTTCATGCCGGGAGCAATATCATAGGCATAGCCACTCTTCTCGTCGAAGTAGTCGACATACCCTCTAATCAGCGTTGTGTTACCGATATAAATGACAAGTTCATTATCGCCAATCTGTTCTGCATTTATAATTTCATATACTGCATTACGGTTTGTTACATAAGTGTGGTTGTCCGGAGAAAAGGGGAATTCCTTTGCAAAAGTAAAGCAAGCCTTATTGTCGGAGCCATTGTCGATATAAATGAATTTTCCAACCAAAGCTGATGGCTCAGTAGCGCAATCAAGATGCACCTTTATATAATTTTCATCGCTTAACTCACGTGTGAAGTCTACTACTTCTCCGGTTATTCTTGGAAGTGGCATTTCAATTACTGGTTTTTCATATACTGCAAGAATGGTACCGTCACATAACATAGCACCTACCACCTGGTCGTTTTTGAACGATAACAATGCTGCTTTTCCGTTCATTGTAATCCTATTGTCTATGGTATACATTTTGCCTAAATCTCCCAAATTTTCTACATTGATAATGTAATCTATTCTGCCATTTGCCAAACTTACTTTAACTGCTGTACAGCCGGGTTCTGAAGTTTTCGCAAGACATATATCCGAAATTAAACTCTGGTTTTTATAAGGTTCAATGAGAGCAGTAAAAAGACTTTCCAGTTCAATACCTTTTCTATGAGCAATAAGGTAACGCAAACTGCCAGGATTGCCAGGTTTATTTTGCGGAGGTTTACCGTCGGCTAGTGCTACATCGTCAAGCTCGGTAAGCATAGTAAGCTTTAGATGAATATCTTGTTTTTCTTTCCAAACGCCCCACGTATCTATAGCCGCCCAGTCAACGCTGAATACTGGAGCTGGTTTCTCGCATCGTTCAACATTATACAGATAATGAAAACCGCTGCCTTTATAACCTGGTATGCTGTCTTCTAAGCGATCTGCACGTACACCGTACTCTATATCAGGACCTGCATAAGTACCACCATCTTGCTTTTTTAACTTAATGCCTGATACTGTTACTTCACTTTCTGGGCCATGGAAACTATAGTGGTGTTCATTGCCTCCTTTCACTTTGAAAAAGTCTACAATGTATGAATTTTTGTCATCTATATCCACAAAGAAAAGAGTTCTTTTGTATTCATCTACACAGCGGTAAGCGCCTTTAGCTGAAACTTCAATTAACTTACAGCCGTCAAAATCCTCGTAATGTAATGGAGTACCTACAAATTGCATGTCTTGTTTTTCACAATTTACGACAACTGTATTATGGCTAATTGTATTATTATTCCACTCTGAACGGTTAGGCCATTCAACCCTTGCAAACTCCGGATATCCTAAGTCTGGTGCAAGGTCAAGACCAAAAGCATGAATGCCTAAATTTAAAGTATCGCGGTGTCCATGCCATATATTGCGACCATAATAAAGCCATATATCACGCTGAGTATCATTAGCTATATTACGGTAATCTGCTTTGCCGGATTTTAAAATTGCCAGGCCGTAACCGGTCTTATTAATACTTTTTACTGGTAGTTCACCATGTTGCTTTATAACCTGTAAAATATCGTCTGCAATTTGTCCGGCATTTGGTTTGAGAATATTCAAATGTAGACCTTCTACACTGTTGCCATTAATTAAGTATATTAATTGCGCAAGCTCAGGAGTACGGTATTTATTGTATCCGTCGAGCAAGAACGGCAAATTTCCTTTATTTAGATCAGGATTACCGGTTTTACCATGATCAGCGAAAGTTGGATGGTACATGCCTAAGCAAACAACATACGGATATATTGAAAACATTTTTTTAAATTTGGGATGTGAATACAAATCAACATGACTAAATCTATCATATCCATCGAAAAACTGAGCTATTTCATTAAGAGTACTAAGCCATAAGGAGTTGTATCCCAGGGAAGCTTCCATACCCTGACCATCTCTATCCACAAGGGTGAGTAAAATATTAGATAGGTTACCGCCTGACATATGGTAGGACGGCTCTAATTCAATTTCGCCCGGTTTGTATATCCAATCGAGCATTTCTTTAGATTTAATAGGATCGTCTACAACTACTGCGGCAAGCGCAAGAGTACTTTGATGCATACCACAGTTTCCATAAACATAGGCGTTACGTACCGCAGGGTAAACCACAGTAATAATATTTGCTTCAATATGTTGTTTAACGTCACGCATCGAGCAGCGTGGATTTAAGTAGTGAAAATTATAAGTTTTTTTAGTAATAAAATCTAACGCATCGGTGCATTTTCCATCTTCCATTGCAGGTAAAAACGCATCATATGCCAATAAAAGCTGTTTTAATAGATTAGTTTCTGAGATACAACCCAATGCTTTACCTTTAAGAGCTGAACCCCAACTATTCAAGTAACCTTTTTCAAGAGGATAATGTGTTACATCAAGGTCAGGATAAACGTCGGCAATTCGATCAAGCAAAACTATCCCTAAAGAGGCATACTTTTCTTCTCCGGTATAAATATATACATCTCGTAGCGCACACAGCATATTAATCATACTTGGATGAGATCCTGGCGTGGTAAGACCCTCTGACCAAATAGCGTTTAAATTATAATAGGCAATAAAGTGATAAACTCCACCATCCTCTTCATGATAACCATACCCATCATCAACACACCAATCTGCAGGTTTATCTGGATATAGTGTATTTTTTAAGAGCGAGCGGTCAGCCAACTCAGGTACAAATTTTCCCAAATTGTCAAGACCACTTTTATAATATGCGCCGAAATCATTAGATGGGAAACGCGAACCACAGTTTAAGCAACGAACTTTCCATGGATCATCAATACAATTTACACTGAATAGGTTAGAACCGAATTTTCGGGTAGCTTCGTCCTTACATACTGGACAACCTTTGTTTAGATGATGCAGCGTACTGCGAGGTACTCTTTGACATGTCACTAAATCCCACAGACGTTCATAACCAAGCATAAGACATTTATCTGCTAAAGCTTTTGCTTCGTTACAGAGCTTTTGAGCCCAGGAATATTTTGAAATATTGTCGCGAGCTGCTTTAAGTTTATCAGCTCTGTAATACGTACTTTCCATTTTTACTACACAAGTCCTGCTGTTCTTCATGATATTATTCCCCCTATAAGCTAGATTAAATATAAATTAGCTATAAGTTATATTAATAATTTCTTAATTTTAGCTGAAGATCAAAAAATTACTATAGTTCGATACTTCATAGTTAAAATATCGAACTATAGTTTTTTATAACTCAATTAACATTTAATATTGAAATTTACAGGAAAAATTACATGCTTTTTTTTATTTATAGTATTCGTTGTACCACTTGTTTGCTTCTTCTGTAAGCACGTCCAATCCTGACTTATACAGATCGTTTACAAAAGCATCCCATTCTTCCATGCTCTTTTGTCCTGTTATGAATAACTGATAAGCCTCTTGAATTTTCTTTGAAATTGGCGCTGAGTATTGGCCTGAAGATGGTAATGCACCAGCAACAATCGGATTTTCCCAATTTGAAGTATAATTTGCAACCCTGTTTGTATACTCTATTACTTCTTTTCTTTGACCAAACTTGTTGCGCATGTCAAAATTGTTTGATAAAAAGCCTATCATACCTAATCCCAATGATCCGAATTTTTCTTGATCTTTTGTAAGGCTTTCAGGGTATTTTATTAGCCCATTATCTAGATAATAGGTTTCACCTTTTATGCCGCCATGTACAAGCAAATAAACTTCTTCATCTTTATGGTATGCTTCGTATATTTCCATAATCTTTTCCATCTTCTTTGGATCGTTTGCTACTTGTTTTCCTAAGCCAAGTCCATAACCACTAATAAGTTGCCATTTAACAATACCCATTCCACCTGGCCCTTTAAGAGGTTTGCCTTCTGCATAAGTTGCTTTTTCACCCTGTAATTGCTTAAAGTTTTGGTAATTGCCAGAACCCAGATCACCATCAAAAAGTGGAGGATTAAAGTGGTACCACTGGCCACCTACGGTAAAACCAATTATACCATTCCAGAATGGAGGTGAATTATAGTAGTATTGGCCTTTGTTTTCACCAGTAATAAACTCAGGATCTATTAACCCATCTTTATAATATTTTCTAAGTTTTTCAACAGCTTGTTTGGCTAAAGGATTTACAGCATATAACTGGAGATCACCATTATCTGCTTTTTTCCAAAATGTGAATACATCCGGAGGAGTACCGCCATAAGCACCATATACTGCCCACATGCCTCTTTGAGACATTGCAAAAGTATCTGCTTTACCATTTTGATCAGGATCATTTTTTACAAATCTGTACCATGCTTCTTCTGCTTCCTCTATTGTCTCCGGAATTTTAGTAATTCCTACGTTATTAAGCCAATCGTCTCTCCAAATTGGTACCATATGGTATTTTGCCGAGATTTCGAGAGCAGGAAGAGCACAAAGATCATCAGAACCTTCTTTGTACCTGTAAATTTTCCATACATGTTCTCCGCCTGCATTTTTTGTTGTTACTTGATAGAAAGTTGGCATTAATTGCTTAACTTTTTCTAAAGGTATTTTTGCAAGCACACCTTGGTCCCGAAATACAGGCAAGTTTCCGCTAGTCAAGCTCATTACGTCCGGGATATCGCCAGATGCAATCCTTAAGTTCAAAAGCTCAGTTTCGTTGGTTCTGTCCATGTGAATAGGTTCAATTTTTACGTTAAATTTTTCATTGATCAATTTAATCACTGGTGAGTTTGGATCTACTGGTACACTGCCAGCTTGATATTTTATAGAAATAGTTATCGGTTTTTCTTCAGCTGGCTTGGTTGTTCCTGAAGTAGTCTCTTTTGGAGTTGTCGTTTCAGTTTTGACAACACATCCTGCAAAAATGCTTACAATCAAAGCAGATATAAGCATTAATGCAATAAGTTTGCTTAAAGTTTTCATACACATCCCTCCATTTAAATTTTTTATTATTTGTTTTACTATATCAAGGCGATATGCCTTGTTACCCTTTTAATGAACCTATAAGTATTCCTTTTATAAAATATTTTTGTAAGAAAGGATATATCATCATAATAGGAAGTGTTGCAATAATTAAAGTACAAGCCTTTATTACTTCGACATTAATATTCCTCGATAAAGCATAATCCCGTTCCGTGCCACTTCCATAGAATTCTCCCATTGAGTCAATGATTATTCTTCTTAATATTGCTTGCAGGACATATTTTTTTGTATTCCTTATATATATAATACAATCAAACCACGCATTCCAGTGCCCAACTATTGCCCACAATGTTATTGTAGCAAGAATTGGCATAGAAAGAGGAATTATTATACGTAATAATACTAGAAAGTCGCTTGCACCATCTAATTTAGCAGATTCTTCAAGCTCAGCCGGAAGTGACATAAAATAGTTTCTTACTATAAGAACAGTATAGGTACTTATAGCACCTGGGATTGTAAGTGCCCAGATTGTGTTCGAAAGACGTAAAGTTTGAGAAATAAGTAGATATTCAGGTATTAGACCTCCACTAAAGAACATAGTAAATACAAAAATTACAGTAAAAAAGTTTCTATGAGGAAGATTTTTTTTGGAAAGTGGGTAAGATGTCAAAACAATAAGTATTAGATAGATACTTACTCCAACTATAATTCTTATTATTGTATTTTTATATCCTAGCCATAGGTACTCATTGTTTAAAACATGAATATAACCGTCCAAAGAAGTTTCTCTAGGCCAAAGTCTATATCCTATTCTACCTACTTCCAGTGGATGGCTAAAAGAGACTTTGATTATTTCCCAAAATGGAAGAAGTATACTAATTCCTAGTAACGTAAGGAATATATAGTTAATAACTTTAAAGGTATATTCAGCCTTCGAATAGCGAATTTTCATCTTAGTACTGCCTCCTTACCACAACGAATACTCACTTAATTTTCTTGCTATATAATTTGTTATTATAATTAAAATAAAAGCAATTACATTTTTAAAAAGGCCAGCAGCTGTTGAAAAACTATATAAAGCGTTTTCAAGTCCCATCCGGTATACGTAAGTAGAAAACACATCTGCTACACGGTATACAACAGGGGAATATAAATTAAATATCTGATCAAAGTCGTCATTTACTATTCCACCTACTGCAAATATTAGCATAATTACAATTACTGGTGCTATAGATGGTAAAGTAATATAAATAGCTTGCTTAAATTTACTTGCTCCATCTAAAACAGCAGATTCATATAGTTGAATATCTACATTTGATATAGAAGCAAGATAAACTATAGTACCCCACCCAACTTCTTTCCATATAGAAGAAATAACAAGTACTGCACGAAAATACCTGGGATCTGCAACAAAGAAAATAGGCTGCCTACCCAAAGCTCTCAATAAATTATTTATTGGTCCAGTTGAGGGAGAAAGGAAGTTAATTAATAACCCGCTTAATACTACCCATGATAAAAAATGAGGCATGTATGAAATTGTTTGTATGGTTTTTTTAAAGTGAATATTCTGGACCTCATTAATAAGGAGGGCAAGTATAATAGGTGCAGGAAATCCAAATATTAATTTATAAGTGCTAATAATTAATGTATTTTTAAAAACTTGCCACACATCAGAAGTACCAAACATTATTTTAAAATGTTTAAGCCCTACCCAAGGACTTGCTAAAATACCATCTACAAGTCTGTAATCTTTGAAAGCAATGATTACACCATAAATAGGACCGTATTTAAATATAATATAATGAATTAAACCAGGTAATAACATTAATAAGAAATATCTATACCTATAATATTTTTTAAATAGATCTTTATTAAAATTGAATAGACCAAGTTTTTTATTTATTATTATATTTCTTTTTATGTTATTAAAAGTGTCCATTGGCTAAAACTCCTTCTTTATTAATATAAGTGTTGCAACTTCTCAACTTCAGTTAAAAATAAAGAAACCTTTATTTAACATAAACCTTCAATAACAATCTAGCATTTGATGCTTTGTTTTTCAATACACAAATTAATAACATTATATATACAAAGTTATGATTTGACATAATTTTACACTGTAAAAATATTGTTTTTTTATTATTTTATATAAAAAATTAATATTTCAATAAAAAGAAGGAAGTTAAGGTGATATTACTCTTAAAAGAGATTAATATTAATATTTATTTTGAAAAGTCAGTACAAAATTTTATTAGTTTACACGGAAATTGTAATAGTGGTATAATTTTATTAAAGTATAAAGTTTAAGAGAGGGAAATATATGTTAAAGCGAATTTTTCTAAAGTTTTTAAGCATAGGTTTAAAGAAAAGTCATTATAGAAAAATGCTTTTATTTTATTCTGTATTTACCCTTTCTATAATTACGACTTCTTCATTCATATTAATAAGTTATTTTAATAATGCGCTATCAAATGAGGCAAAGGTTTCCAACCTGAGACTTTTGACTCAGATTAGGGTTTATTCCGATACTATGCTGCGAGAAAGTGTTTATTCTTTAATAAATAGAAAATTTGTAGATATTTGTAGTGACAAGAATGTTTTTGATTTTTTTTCAGATAATCAACCAAATAATCTGGAAGTATTAAACAGACTATATCGTGATTTATGGCTTATTGCAACAAACAATAATATTATCGAGTCAATTTATGTATACCGTAAAACTGACAACACTTTGGTATCGTCAAAAGAGGGTATATGTATTTCTGTTTCGGCCTCGGAGGATACTAAACGCCAGTATGTGAATTTTAAGCTTATTGAGGAGATGATGCTATCCTCTGCAAGAAACAGATGGATAAGTCCCATCGAAAATAGAGATTTTTGGGGGGAACAACCAATAATATCGTTTGTGGTCTCAGTACCTCTACTTGCATCCGAAAGTAATGTTCTTGGAGTGGTTATAGACAGGGTTATCAAAAATCTTTCAGAAAGAGTTAATGAGATGGAAGAAACTATTCGAAGCAACCAGGGAATTATAAGGTATAAAATAGCTATGGATATAATTAATGGTAGCATATCCGGAATTAATGAATTAAACGAACGACTTAAAGTGGTTAATGATGGGATGCCTTACGACAGCTTTTGCATAATAATCACAGAGATGGATGGCCGAAGTCTTAACCTGTTGTCACCTGAACAGCGTGAATATGAGCTTTACAAAACAATTGAGATTATAAGTGACATTTTTTGCAGAAACTGCAAACATTTAAGTGTCTCAGCCAATCCAAAGCGGATAGTTACTGTTATAAATTTTGACAATTATAATTATATTAGGGGTAATTTACCAACACTTCTTCAAATGATAAGAATGCATACAGGTATGAATTGCAATATAGCACTGAGTGAAAAAACAGATAACATCTTTAATTTGAGAAATCTCTTTGAACGTAGCGAAGCTTTATTAAACTATAGCTTTATATACAATTATGGAAATGTCTTTATCCAAGACATAATAGATAATCTTGAAAAAGATAGCAAAATTTTTGATTTCTCGCTATTGGATAATATTGCAACACTTTTAAAGTCATGTAAAATATCGGCTGCTAAGGAAGAGGTAGTCAAAATATTTACATTAATCAGAACTGAAAACTATACTTATGACCATGTGCAGAGTATAATTATTCAATTAATCGGGCTGTTTTGTAAAATTATAAAAGAACAGGATATAGATGCACACATAGACAGAAACAGCATATTTTCAAGTTTTAATGAAATAACTTCTCTTGATGAATGCCAGCAATGGATTTTACAGCTAATTGATGTGTATGAAGAAAGTGTAAGTATTCGGAATAGCTCGATAGACACTGAATTTATAAATAAAATAGTAACTTTTATATCTGGAAATATTGAAAGCCAGTTGACTTTAAATAGTGTTGCAAAAGAGTTTAAAATCAGCCCCAATTACTTAAGTAAAATTTTCAAGGTGGGTACAGGGGTAAACTTTTCTGAATTTCTTATACAGAAAAAACTTCACAAGGCAAAGGAATTATTATTGGCAGATAGAAAAACAACAGTAGACGATATAGCAAAAAGGCTTGGATATTTTAACACTACTTATTTTATTTCACTTTTTAAAGAGAATTTTGGAATAACCCCTGCAAAGTTCAGAAAAAGAAATTTACTTTAAGTGTAGTCTGTGTTATAATAAAAATAAGTAATTTATAATTAAAATTAATAGTTTTAATATTTATGTTCAAGTGGAGAAATGGAGTCACATTAAATATGGTTCCCAAAGGGAGCTTATATTTGATGTGGCTTTTTTATTTGTAAAGTGTTAATATTAGAGGTTTTAATATTAGAGGTTTTCTAGCACTTTGCAAATTGCCGGTAGCATCCATTGAAGATGCTGTTGAGCTTCATTAATTTGTGAGGGAATTAACAAGGGGGATTAAAAGAATGGTTTATGATGTTGTAGTTATTGGCGCCGGGGTAATAGGTTGCCATACGGCAAGGCAGCTCTCTAGGTATAAATTGAAAATATGCTTGTTGGAAAAACACTCGGACGTGGCGTCGGGCACAAGTTCGGCAAACAGCGGAATTATCCATGCAGGTTATGATGCAGAACCGGGTAGCCTTAAAGCCAAGTTTAATGTTCGGGGCAATAAAATGATGGATCAGGTTGCTAGAGAGTTGGATGTTCCCTTCAAGAGGATAGGTTCCTTGGTCCTTGCCTTTAACCAAGACGATATGATAAAGATAAAAACTCTGTATGAAAGGGGATTAACAAATGGTGTACAGGGTATGGAAATACTTACAGCTTCCCAGGTACGGGAAAAGGAGCCAAATGTTTCAGAAGAAACAATAGGCGCTTTATATGCTCCCAGTGCAGGCATTATATGTCCTTATGAGCTTACTATAAGTGCCGCAGAAAATGCTGTTGAAAATGGAGTTGATATTGTATTGGAGTGTGAGGTTAAAAACATAAAGGTTGAGGGTATATCATTTTGTGGTGAGGATAAGACATTGTACTGCAATAACAGGCCATTGTTTGATGGGGACAGATTATTGTATGATAATGACCGTCCATTGTACAGTATAGCCACAAACCAAGGTGAGTTTAAGGCAAGGTATGTAGTAAATTGTGCCGGTCTGTATGCAGATACGGTAGCTGCAATGGTTGGAGATACTTCTTTCACGGTAAATTCCAGGAAGGGAGAGTATATACTTTTTGACAAGAGGCAGGGCAGAATAGTAAATTCGGTAATATTTCAGACACCTACAAAAATGGGGAAAGGAATACTGGTTACACCAACAGTAGACGGCAATTTGCTGATTGGACCAAACGCCGTTGATATAAATAATAAAAATGATTTATCGACAACCAGGGAAGGATTGGATCAAGTGTTGCGGGGTGCCTTTAAGTCTGTACCGGGTATAGATAAAAGGAATATCATAACGTCCTTTGCCGGCCTTCGAGCCATACCGTCCACAGGGGATTTTATAATCGGAGAATCAAGAGTGGCAAAAGGTTTTATAAATGTTGCAGGTATAGAATCACCCGGCCTTACTGCAGCCCCTGCCATAGCAGAATATGTTGTTGAGGAAATTCTAAGGAATACGGGATTAAAACTTATTCCGAGACCTGGTTTTAATCCTCTAAGGCGCCCTGTTAAGAGATTTAGAAATATGGAAGAATATGAGCTGGCAGGTTTGATAAAGGAAAACCCTTTATATGGGCGTATTGTGTGCAGGTGTGAAAAGGTCAGCGCTGCAGAAATAATTGATTCTATAAGGAGACCTGCAGGTGCAAGGACCCTGGACGGGATAAAAAGAAGGACCAGGGCCGGTATGGGAAGGTGCCAGGGGGGATTCTGTACGCCGAGGGTTATGGAGATATTATCCCAGGAGCTTGATGTACCCATCGATAAAATAACAAAGTCGGGTGGAAACTCGTGGATGCTGGCAGGCAGGACAAAATGAATTAAAGGTTACATGCTATACATATTAAAAGAAAGATGGAAAGGGGACGGTTTGATGCAGGAAACACTAAAAATATGGGATATGCAGAAAGTGCAAGAAACACAGGAAACGCATGATATAGGGAAAATGCAAGGAATACAGAAAGTCCAGGGAATACGGAAAGCGCGACGAACACAGAAAGTCCAGGCAAAAAACCAGGCAACGGAAGCTGCCAGGGAAGTAGACCTAATAGTAATAGGAGGGGGACCGGCCGGATTGGCTGCGGCTGTTGAAGCACGAAAATGCGGTGTGGAAAACATATTAATCCTTGAAAGGGAAGTTGAGCTTGGGGGTATACTCCAACAGTGCATACACACCGGGTTTGGACTTAAAATTTTTGGTGAAGAGCTTACAGGCCCTGAGTATGCAGAAAGGTTTATTAAGCAGGTGAAAGATTTGGGTATTGGTTTTAAACTTGATACTATGGTCATTGATATTACCGGGAATAAAACCATTACTGCTGTTAACAAAAGTGAAGGGCTTATAAAACTAAAAGCGAAGGCATTAGTGTTGGCCATGGGGTGCAGGGAAAGGACCAGGGGTGCCCTTAACATTCCGGGGACGAGACCTGCGGGAATATATACAGCCGGTACCGCCCAGCGGTTTGTCAATATGGAAGGCTATCTTCCCGGCAAAAAAGTTGTTATTCTGGGTTCAGGAGATATCGGCCTTATAATGGCAAGGCGTATGACTCTTGAAGGCGCATCAGTAAAAATGGTGTGCGAATTAATGCCTTACCCGGGAGGATTAACCAGGAACATTGTTCAATGCTTGGATGATTATAATATACCTCTAAAGCTTAACTGTACTGTTGTTGAAATACATGGCAAAAAGAGGGTGGAGGGTGTTACAATTGCACAGGTAGATAATAACCGAAAGCCAATACCTAATACATATGAGTATGTGGAATGCGATACTTTGCTTCTTTCAGTAGGACTTATACCGGAAAATGAGTTGTCGATGGAAGCGGGGGTCGTGATAGACCCTGTTACTTCAGGGCCTGTTGTAAATGAATCAATGGAGACATCCATTGGAGGGATATTTGCCTGTGGCAATGTAGTGCACGTTCACGACCTGGTTGACCGGGTAACGGAAGAGGCCATGCGGGCAGGAAGAAGCGCAGCTAAGTTTATTTTGTCCGGTAAATATGAAGGTATACAGCCCGGTATCCGCCTTCCGGATGAAAAATCTACCATTACAACAGTTGCAGGTGAAGGGATAAGGTATGTTGTTCCTCAAATAATCAGAAAAGAGTATGTGGAAGAAAATTCGGAAATACTATTTAGGGTAAGGGATGTATACAGAAATGTCAGGATTTCTTTAATAAGCGGAGGTGAAAAAATATATTCCGTTAAAAAGGTTAGGGTTGCACCTGGGGAGATGGAAAGCATAAAGCTTACAAAGCAACTCCTGGAAAAGATAAGGGATGGCCACAAAATTATTGTACAATTAGAAGACATTTAGTTATAATAGCATTAGAAGAAAAATGAGAGAATTTAAAAACAAGAATATAAAAGTGAAATAAGAAGACACAAGGATGCTTAAGGATGCTTAGGGATAATGAGCAGGGTTACTAAAAATGGAGGTGCAAGGTAATTGGATAAAAACATAGAAAACCTATTAAATACTGATATTTCAGACATGGCCGGCATGTCATTTTATTGTGACACATGCAAAAGGGAGCATTCGGTAGATATTGAGAAAATAATCATTGAAAAAGGTGCTGTAAATACAGTTCCGGCTGTTGCTGACGGTTTCAAGGAGGGAAAAGTATTCCTGGTAGCTGATAATAATACATACCGTGTATGTGGGGAGAAGGTTGAACATCTTTTAGAAGAAAAAGGGTTTAAACTGAAAACCTTTGTTTTTAATACCCCTCATCAGCTTGTGCCCGGAGAACAGACGCTTGGACGGCTTCTTATAGAAGTGGAGAAGGATACGACCCTCATAGTTGCTGTTGGGTCAGGAGTAATAAATGATATGTGCAGGTATTTGAGTTATAAGATGGACATACCTTATATTATTGTTGGTACAGCTCCTTCCATGGACGGCTATGCATCAGTGGTTACACCAACCATAGTTGATGGAATTAAAGCTACTTTGGGAGGAGTATATCCGTATGCAATCATAGGTGATCTTGACATCTTGAAAGAGGCTCCTATGGAAATGCTTTATGCAGGCTTCGGCGACATACTTGGAAAGCTTATAGCCCTTACTGACTGGGATCTTTCCAGGAAATTAAACGGGGAAAAGTATTGTGATATCTGTGCAGCTTTTGTAAGAAATGCTCTTGAAAAATGTATCAATAATGTTGATGGAATAAAAAACCGGGAAGAAAAAGCAATTAAATACCTCATGGAAGCCCTGATATTGGCCGGCGTAACAATGGGCATGTTTGGAAACTCAAGACCGGCTTCGGGAGCCGAGCACCACTTTGCCCATTACTGGGATGAGGATGCTATTTCAAGGGGAGAAGAACATCCTCTCCATGGTAACTCTGTCGGTGTAGGAACAGTTGTCGCATCAGAAATTTATAAGCTTATAGGCGACAGAATTCCTGTAAAAGTTAATCCTCCGGACCCTAAGGAAGTAAGGAGTTTACTTAAGCGCCTGGGAGCATGGGATAATCCCCGAGATTTAGGTATAAGCAGGGACCTTTTCAGGAGGAGTGTTCTTCATTCAAAAGATAATAGGCCTAAATTCACTGTTTCACACCTGGCAGGCCAGATGGGGCTATTAGAGGAGTTTTCAGAGATTTTAACACAAAAGTTTTATGGAGGGTGCAACTAATGGGCACAAAAAATTTGACCTTCAGGGATAAAAAACTTTTTGTGCTTGATATGGACGGCACTTTCTACCTGGGAGACAAGATTCTGGAAGGTTCCTTAGACTTTATAGAAAAAGTAAAGGAAACAGGGAAGGAATTTATGTTTTTTACCAACAACGCTTCTAAAACTTCTGAATATTATAAAAATAAGCTTTTGAAGATGGGGTGCAAGGTTAATGGAAAAAACATTGTTACGGCAGGAGATGTAACTATTGAATACCTCATTGAAAATTATCCCGGCAAAAAAGTATATCTTGTAGGTACCCCTCTACTGGAAGACAGTTTCAGGAAGGCAGGGATAGACCTGGTACAGGAAGATGCGGATGCGGTAGTAGTAAGCTTTGATTTGACCCTTACCTATGAAAAGTTATCAAAAGCCTGTACCTTTATCAGGAAAGGGGCAACCTTTATTGCAACACATATGGATTTAAATTGTCCCACAGAACATGGGTTTATTCCGGACTGCGGCTCCATATGTGCCATGGTTACTGCTTCGACAGGGGTTAAACCCAGGTACCTTGGGAAACCTTTTAAAGAAACTGTTGATATGATAGAGAGAATATCAGGCTACAAAAAGAATGAAATAGTTATTATCGGCGACAGATTATATACGGATATAGCAACAGGTTATAATAACGGAGTAACAAGTATCCTTGTACTTACCGGCGAAACGAAACTGGAAGATATTGCTCAATCAGATATTAAGCCGGATTTCATCTTCCCGTCCCTGGGATGTGTGGCACAAGTTTTATGAATGGCAAATATCAAGGATAAAGAAGTAATAATAAAGGTGATGAATATTTATTATGGCAAAATATAATTCGGTAAAAGGAGAGACTAAATTGGTAAAAAAGAACATTACTTGCATAGTGTGTCCTGTGGGGTGTAACCTCGAAATATCCTATAAGGATGGAAAGGTTATTGAAGTATCGGGCTACACTTGTAAAAAAGGTATGGATTATGGCTGGGCTGAAGGTACAAATCCGAAAAGGGTTTTGACCACCACTGTAAGGATAAAAGGCGGAAGATTGCCTGTTTTGCCGGTAAAATCGGAGAAACCTTTACCCAAGGATTTGCTTTTTGAATGCATGAAAGTGATAAATGCTGTTAGACTTGAGGCGCCGGTAGCTTTAGGAGACGTAGTTGTGGAAAACATACTTGGTACCGGCGTGAATATAGTTGCTGTAAAAAGCAGTTCATAAAACAAGTTATTTACCAGTTGAGGAGGGACTACCCCAATGAAGTGGACAAGGGAAGAATATATAGGTTTAATGACTTTTGAAAAGGTTGACAGGCAAATGTTCGTTGAACTTTTCGGGCCTCTTATAGGGCTTGAAGATGAATGGAGGGCACAGGGAGCTACCCAGGAAGAAATTGATTTGGTTGCCTTTGACTTTGACTATGTTCCCCTGGTAGACTGTGGAGGAAATACAGGCATAATGGGAGGCATGGAGCCCAAAATCATTGAAGAAACAGAGGAATATACCATTGAAACCGATGTTCTTGGAAGGACAATGAAATTATGTAAAGGAACCGCCACTATACCTTTACCTCTCGATTACCCTGTAAAGGATATGGACAGCTGGCTTAGAATAAAGCACCTTTATGAGTATAGCGATGCCCGTATAAACTGGAATGAAGTTGAGAAAGCAAAGAAAGCACAAAAAGAAGGGGCATTGGTTATTGCCTGGATACCTGGAGGTTTTGATACTCCAAGGCAATTGATGGGAGAAGAGGAATGCTGTATTTGTTATTATGAAAAGCCTGAGCTTATGCATGATATCCTTGAAACTATAGGAGAAACTGCCTTCAGGGTATTGGACAAAATAAGCAGGGAATTGGTGATTGATAATTTATCCGTGCATGAAGACTTGGCGGGAAAGTCGGGGCCTTTGATAGGACCGGGACAGGTTAAGGAGTTTATTTTGCCCTACTATAGAAAAGTATGGGATTTATTGTCTTCCAGGGGCACAAAACTATTCAGCCTGGATAGTGACGGCAATATAAATCCTTTAATTGATGCTTTCCTGGAATGTGGCGTTAATATAATGTACCCGATGGAACCAAATGGCGGAATGGATATAGTTGAATTAAGGGAAAAATACGGAAAACGCCTTGCTTTTAAGGGTGGAATTGACAAATTTGTATTAAGGGGTTCAAAGGAAGAGATACTTAGGGAATTGGAATACAAGCTTCAGCCAATTATGCAGCAGGGAGGTATGGTTTTCGGTATAGACCACCGTATTCCTAATGGGACGCCCCTGGAAAACTACAGGTATTATGTTGATACTGCCAGGAAAATGCTGGGATTAGAGCCTAGGAGCCCGGAAAATAAAGGATGGGCAAGAATGGCTTTTTAAATTTTTTTAACTTGAAGTAAATTATTTTATAATCCTGCCGATATAGTAAATGTAAACAGTAAACGGACAGTAAGTTAAGTGGAATGAAATGCAAATGAAAAATAACAGGACAAAGAGAATGAGGACGATTGAAAAATAAAATAAAACCGGGAGGATTTTATGATACGTGGGTTGTATGCCTCAGGCTGGAGTATGATGGCCAATAGCAGAAAAATGGATGTAATAGCGAATAATCTTTCAAATATTAACACAAACGGCTTCAAAAAGGATTCTGTTATATTTGAAAGTTTTCCGGAATTACTTGCCAAACGTGTAAATGATTACAGAAGCATTGCAAATCCTTCAGGCATGCTGGGTACAATGGAAATAAGCAGCGATGTGGGAGAAATCTTTACTTATTACCGCCAGGGACAATTGAACAAAACTGGCAACAGGCTTGACCTTGCTATATCTGACACCGGTAATGCTTTCTTTACCATAGGTGTTGCAGCACCTGACGGTACTATAAGGGAGCTCTATACAAGAGATGGCGCTTTCACAATAAATTCTCAAAATTTTCTCGCTACGAAAGACGGATACCTGGTTATGGGACAAAATGGGCCTCTCCGCCTGCAAGACAGGGAATTTATTGTTGAGGAGGATGGGACAATTATTCAGGATGGTGCAGTGATAGACAGGCTGTTAATCAGGAGTTTTGCGAATACATCGACATTACGCAAGATTGGTTCGAATTTGGTGGGAAGGACAGAGCAAACAGAAGAACAGCCCTTTAACGGCAGAGTTCTTCAGGAGTTTTTGGAACAATCAAATGTAAATGTTATCAGGGAAATGGTGGATATGGTGACTGTTTTGCGTGCCTATGAAGCAAACCAAAAAATACTGCAGATCCAGGACAGTACCCTGGAAAAAGCAGTTAACGAAGTAGGCGTTGTAAGGTGAAGTAAACCAATAAGACCTAATAAAACCTATATTTTAGTATTTTAAAGGAGGATGTTTCTTTTATGATGAGGGCTCTTTGGACTGCAGGCTCAGGAATGATTGCCCAACAATTTAACGTGGATGTAATATCAAATAATCTTGCTAATGTTAATACAACGGCATACAAAAAAGAAAGGGTGGAATTTAAGGATTTGCTTTATGAAACTTTAAGCAGGGCACATGTCCTTGAAGACAGAGGGGTACCTGTAAACCTTCAAGTAGGGCATGGAACTATAGTATCTGCTACAGTTAAGAATTTTCAATCAGGAAGTTTTGAAAAAACAGATAATCCCTTTGATTTTGCAATAAATGGAGAAGGATTTTTTATGGTACTGGGCCCAAGAGACGAGATTTTATATACCAGGGACGGTAGCTTCAAAATAAGTGTAACCGATATGGGGAAAATGCTTACAACTTCCGACGGCTATCCCGTGCTGGATGAGTTCGGGACAGAGATAATATTCGACTATGATTTGGATTTATCAAAATTGAATGTCTCAGAAGACGGAAATTTAAGTTACACTGACGAGGAGGGAATAACCATACCCCTTGGGCAGAGAATAGGGATTGTCGGTTTTGACAACAGGAACGGCCTTGAGAGTATTGGAAAAAATTTTTATGCAGCAACATCCGCTTCAGGAGAACCTATTCCCAACGAGGAACTGGTAAATAAAAGCGTATTAATGCAAAGGTACTTAGAAACATCAAATGTCCAGGTAGTGGAAGAAATGGTAAAGTTGATTGTTGCCCAGAGGGCGTATGAGTTAAATTCAAAAGCAATACAGTCTTCTGATGAAATGATTGGAATGGCGAATAATTTGAAGAGATAGCTTTGTTGGGGTAGAAAAAGAGGGGTAAAGTTATTATGAATGTATTAGATATGTATAATGTTGAATTGAGATTGCCGCAAACCAATAGCGCAAATAATTCTCAAAAAAATACGATTAATGCTGTTGTTCCCGAAGAGCAAGGCTTTGAGGAAAAGCTAAAGCGTGCCATGGAAAACAAGGACGAAAAAGCTTTAAAGGAGACATGCCAGCAATTTGAAGAGCTTTTTTTACAGATGATGTACAGGCAGATGAAAGCAACAGTGCCGAAATCAGGGTTGTTTTCTGAAAACATCTCGACAGAAATTTTTGATTCCATGCTTGATGAATCTTTGATGAAAGAAGCATCAAAAGCAAACGGCGTTGGATTGGCAGACATGATGTATAAACAGCTTTATAAAAAAATGTATAATACATATAAAATTGAGAACGAATAACACATAAAATAGGTATTACAGTAAAGATAGGTATTACAATAAAGAGCAGGGAAGTAGCTATTATAAATAAAGTGTTGATTACAAAGAAAATTGAAAATGGAGTTAAAAGAATAAAGAATCTTTTAAAGAAGCCACAGGCACAAAGAACGAAGGTAATTGCTTTAATTACCGGGTGTGTGTTTATGTGCTTTTTTTTATTTGTGGTGGTAAAATTTTTGTATGAAAATAATAAAAGCAGAATAGGGATAGATGACGGAATTGGGAATAATTCTGCAAATAACCGGGGAAACAAATCCCAGGAAAGGCCAGTAGAACCGGTTGTGCATAAAATCATAGAAACAAAAGTAAACGGGCTGGAGCAGGTAATCAATATTCTTGAAATACATCCTGCCTCGGACAAAGTAAAAATCAAACCTGTATTATCTCATAACAGCCTTTACGGCTTTGAGCTTTTAAGTGAAATGGTGGAAAGGCATAAAGCCTATGCTGCCGTAAATGGAGGATTTTTTTATGAATATGGGGATCCTTCGGGTATGGTGGTAATTGATGGTGAGATTATTACTGCATCAACAGGCAAGTATCCTGTCTTTATTATCAGCAATGGAAAAGTGGAATTAAAGGAGATAGAAACGAAGCTATGGATGAAATCCGATAAAACCGTCCTGGAATTGGATGGTATTAATGCCTGGGGAAAAGCAGGGGAATGGATTATATTTACCAGAAAGTATGGGACCACTAATAAAACTCCTGATGGAATAAATAAACCCAATATTACTATAGTGATAGAAGATAATGTAATTACAAGAATTATTAAAGACAGCGGCGAGACCGAAATTCCAAAGAATGGAATGCTGCTTGCCTATATAAAGCCTGAAAGGAGTACAATTTACGATAACATACCTTTTACAATAGGTGAAAGGGTTGAATTTTCATACCAGCCGTTTCTGGGAACAGACGGGCAGGCCTATGAATGCGGAAGCTGGATAATTAAAGATGGTGAAATTGTGATTGGCGAGCGTGACCCGTGGATAGGGGTGCTTACAAATAGGGACCCCAGGACCGCCATAGGCATAAAGGAAAGCGGGGAAGTGGTTCTTTTTACCGTGGACGGAAGGCAGCCGGGGTATAGTTATGGGTTTACCGGCCAGGAGCTTGGAGAATTTCTTCTGGAATATGGTGTCAAATATGCTGCCATGCTGGATGGGGGAGCATCTACCGAAATGATTATTAATGGTAAAATAGTAAATAGGACTTCTTTTAAAGGTACTGAAAGGCCTCTGGCCGGCGGTATAATTGTGGAATATGATGAATGATATTCGGGAGGAAGTATAATATTAGCCCGTCAAAGCGATCTATGTGTATCCGCTGCAGGAAGATTTCAGGGCTTGTCTTAAGGGAGAAAAGCCGTATAAGGTGGTGGAGCCGGATGAGTAAACGTAAGGAAAAGCTGCTAAGAAAGCAGCAAGAACGTGAGAGGAAGCTTCAGGAGTTCGGCGAGGCCTCAGACATTGTAAATAATTCTGGTGTGTGATATACTTTTTATCAAAGGGTGTTTTTTGTGAAAAGTGTTAAAAAGGGGTGGTTTAATGGCTCGCTTTCTAAAATCCAATAATGCTTTTTACAATTTTTTAATTTCTTATATCTTAATATTGATACTGCCGATTATTATCCTCGATGGATAATTGGGAAAACACGGGTTTTAATGAGTATGAAATGATCGAAAAATTGATAGAATCTTCTCTGTATGAACTGTCAGTCTTGAAAGAAAACTTAAAAACCCAGTTACCTATTTTACGTTCCAACTTTCTGAATAACTTTATAAAAGGCAGAATTAAATCATTAGAGGATATAACCGATAAATTAAAATTTCTAGATTTGAACCTGGACTTTAAAGCTTATAACATAGTTTTGCTTTATATAAGAAAAAAGAAGTCTTCCGGTTTAAGTGGCGAAGATATGATAAGGATTTCATTTCTCAATATTGCAAGTGCTGAACTAATTGAAAGGTGTATAAACAGGGATTATGCAGGCTACGCTATTGAAATGGAAAATGACAAGATAGCATTGATTTTAGATACCGGGTATTTGCAAAATTTTTATGAAGGACCCAGAGAAATATTAACGCAATTGAAGAATTATCTAAATGATACTATCTTAATGGACGTTGCCATGGGCGTAAGCTGTCAATTTTACAATATGCAAGAGATTGGAAAGGCGTATGAGCAGGCGGAGAGGGCTTTAAACTACAGTATAATAAAGGGAAAGGACATAACGGAATTTGATGAATTGGAACAGATAACGGATATGTACCATTTTTCTGTGGAACAGGCGGTACAGCTTTCAAATTATCTGAAAATAGGAGATGAAAAATCAATAGAGGTACTGCTGGACTCAGTTTACAGGGAAAACATTATAGAAAAGAAACTGCCTCCGGAAAAGATTAAAAGCTTGATTTTTGATATTTATAATACTGTTATAAAGACTCTCTGGGATTTAAATATTGAAATTGGAGAAGATTTACCGATTGAGGAACTGTTATTGAAGAATAATATTACGGTTACGTTTTCCAAGATAAAAGAAAAAATTGCTTCCGTCTGTAAAATTGTTAAATACGAATGGGAGAATAAGACCAAAAGAATTATTAATGAAATACTTGCTTTTATTGACGATAATATATCGGACTACAATCTCAATCTTGAAACTGTTGCAGATAAGTTTGGCAAATCAAGTAAGTATTTAAGCAAAATTTTTAAAGAAGAAACGAATAGCAATTTTTGGGACTATGTAAATTATAAAAGGGTAGAACTGGCAAAACAATATCTTAAGGGACAGGATATATCATATGCTTATAAAAAGGCCGGCTTTTGTTCCTTGAGCACGTTCATGCGCGTATTTAAAAAATATACAGGGATAACTCCGGGACAGTATAAAGAAATTTCCAAATGATGGTAACATTTTGATTTCAAAAAAAGAGGAAATTTGAATATTGAATAGAAAAATGAGAATGTAAAAAGCGGAATTTTAAGAATCGGGATGGAATTGTAAAGATTTACACCTGTTACCTTGCATAGTATTATTTCAAGCAAGGGGGAAAACGTGAATGAGTGTTACTTTAAAATCAGAGATAAATCATCTGAGTATAAACAAAAAGAGAATCTCTACTACATTTATAATAAGACAGTGGCAAAAAAATAAATATGTCTACATTATGGCTGTTCCTGTTCTGTTGTATTATATAATATTCCACTATTGGCCTATGTATGGAGCAATTATTGCTTTTAAGGATTTTTCGCCTAGCAAAGGTATACTTGGAAGCCCATGGTGCGGTTTTGACCATTTTGAGATGTTTTTTACAAGCTACTATATTGTACGACTAATAAGAAACACATTGCTTTTAAGTATATACAATATCATATTTTCATTTCCTGCTCCAATCATTCTGGCATTGATGCTTAATGAAGTCCGAAATAAATACTATAAAAGCCTTGTCCAGACAATCAGCTACTTGCCTCATTTTATATCTTTAGTTGTTATAATAGGCATGGTACTGGAATTCACTTCAAGAGAAGGGCTGATAAATGATATTATTGCCATATTTGGTATTGAGAGGATACCATTCATGATAGATACTAAATGGTTTAGATCGGTCTATATAGCCTCTGACATATGGCAGAGTGTAGGCTGGAATTCAATTATTTATCTTGCTGCATTATCCAATATTAATCCTAACCTATATGAAGCAGCAAATATTGACGGGGCAGGCAGATGGCGTCAGATGCTAAATGTAACGCTACCAGGAATTGCACCAACAGTTATAATATTGCTGATACTAAGAATAGGCAACCTTATGTCTGTAGGCTACGAAAAGATAATTCTGATGTACAATCCTACAATTTATGAAACAGCAGATGTGATTTCCAGCTTTGTTTACAGAAAAGGAATTCTGGAAATGAGTTACAGCTACTCTACAGCAATAGGCTTATTTAATTCCATTATAAATTTTTTGCTTCTTATTCTGGCAAATACTGTAAGTAGAAATGTAAGCGAGACCAGTCTTTGGTAGGAGGAATAAAAGAATGCAGAAGAGAAAAAGCATATCTGAAATTACTTTTGATACCATAAATCACTTTATTTTATTTTTGCTGGTTATAATAACCATATATCCTTTTCTTTATGTTTTATTTGCTTCTTTAAGTGACCCTTTGAAGGTATTGCAGGGCGGTTCACTTCTACTGTGGCCGCACGGGTTTAATCTGGACGCATATAAAATGGTTTTTAAAAATCCAATGGTCATGATAGGATACAGGAATACAATTATATATGTGGTCACAGGCACTGCAATAAATATGCTGTTGACTTCATTCGGTGCGTACGTATTATCCCGCAGAGATTTATACGGAAAAAGCTTCTTCATGTTTTTGATTGTATTTACAATGTTTTTTAGCGGAGGCTTGATCCCGCTATATCTTCTTGTAAACAAGCTTAATATGACAAACACGGTATGGGCTATGGTTATACCGGGTGCTATAAGTACCTGGAATCTTATTATAATGCGGACCTCTTTTGTAAGTATGCCGGAAAGTCTGGTTGAATCGGCGAAAATGGATGGAGCCAATGATTTTTATGTTTTGTTTAAAATTATTTTACCCCTGTCACTGCCCATAATTTCAGTAATGATACTTTTTTATGGAGTTTCGCACTGGAACAGCTGGTTTAATGCAATGATATTTTTGAGAAAAAGAGAATTATATCCCCTTCAACTCGTATTGAGGGAGATATTAATAAGTAACAGTACCGACTCAATGACCATTGGTATAACAGGTGATGTAGCTCCGGTAGCGGAAAATATAAAATATGCTACTGTCATGGTCGCTACCATCCCTATTTTGCTTATATATCCGTTTTTGCAGAAGTATTTTGTTAAAGGTGTAATGATAGGCGCAATTAAAGAATAGCTTTCGACAGATTGAATATTAAGAAAGGAGGGGCAATGCAAAAACACGTATAATCCGCACACATATAATCCCAAAGCTTACTTTATTATAAAAAATTATAAAAACAAATTATTTTAAAAGAGAGGAGATGTTTTTATGTTGTTGAGAAGGACTTTATATGCGCTATTGGCAGTATTGATGGTCGTGACATTAGTAACGGCATGTTCGGTGAAAAAGGACGTAGCCGGGGGAAGTACAGGGGATAATGCCCAGACTAATACGCAGGCGGGCAAGGATGATAAAAAAGGCACAGACACAGATGAGCTGGGACTTCCGATAGTAAAGGAACCTTTGACTCTTACTTATTTTGTCCCGCTTAATGCCAATGCTGCCGCTGTTGTCAAGAATTACGGAGAAATTGAGTGCATGAAGGTAATCAAGGAAAAGACAGGCATTGATATTGAGTGGCTGCACCCGCCGGCAGGACAGGAGGCGGAGCAATTTAACCTTATGATAAGCACCAATAACCTGCCCGATATGATTGAATATAACTGGACAAATTATGCGGGAGGACCAGAAAAAGCATTACAGGATGGTGTATTTATAAGGCTGAATGAAGTAATTGACAAGTACGCTCCCAATCTTAAGAAGATATTGAATGATAATCCCCAGGTTAAAAAGCAGGTAACCACGGATAGCGGCCTTATTTATACCTTCCCGTATTTGCAACTGGATCCGGAGCTGGAAGGGCCGTTCAGGGGGTTCCAGATAAGGAAGGACTGGCTGGATAAATTGAATTTGAAAATGCCGGAAACCATTGATGAGTGGTATGGTGTTTTAACGGCCTTCAAGAAAAATGACCCTAACGGCAATGGAAAAGATGACGAGATACCTTTTGGGGCGGTAGGCGGGTCCACAGGTTCTGAATTGAGAAATTTCATGACTGCCTGGGGAATGACAGCGGATTATGGAGGATGGTACAAGATAGATGATAAAATCCAGTTTGCTTTTTCGCAGCCTGAATACTTTGAGTTCCTAAAAACAATGGCAAAATGGTATAAAGAAGGATTAATAGATCCGGATTATGCCATCACTGATGCAAAAGCGTTTGATAGCAAGGTTACAACCAGTAGGATAGGTTCATATTTCGGATATCCGGCTTCACGCCTTGGGAGATATATGACTCTTATGGAGAAAGAAAATCCTAGTGTTAAGCTGGCAGGAGTTCCGTACCCTGTTTTAAAAAAGGGTGATAAACCTGTTGTAGGCCATAAAAACAATAATTTCATTGGTATAGGGACGGTAATAACAACGAAGAACAAGCATGTGGAAGAGTCTGCCAGGTGGCTTGATTTCAGGTTCAGCAAGGAAGGACACATGCTGTTGGATTATGGAATTGAAGGAAAGAGCTATATTATGAAAGACGGTGTTCCTGTATATACCGAGGAAATTACAAAGAATCCGGAGGGGCTACCTATTTCGCGTGCACTAGCAAAATATTGTATGGCATCCTGGGGAACCCCGAGGGTACATGATTTTCAAAGTGAAAAGCAGATGCAGGCCCGTCCTGAACAGGTTGAGGCTCTAAAAGTATGGTTCATACCTTCAAAAGACAGGAACCTGCCTCCCATTACGCAGAGCCCTGAAGAAAGTCAGAAATATGCAAAAATAATGAATGAAATCAATACCTTTATAAATGAAACAGAAAATAAAGTAATTATGGGTGTAATAGCAATAGAGAATTTTAATTTCGATGAATATGTAAAAACATTGAAAGGCATGGGGTTGGATGAGGCGATAAAGATACAGCAGGCAGCCCTTGACAGATACAACCGGAGATAAGGAACCATTATATAGTAAACATTTGAATAAACTGTTTCGGCTTCGTGGAAAGGCCGGAGGGCGGCTGATGTATTGCAATATCTAAGGCTGCTTTTCCGGCTTATCTTTCTGAATGTAAATATCTATAGTGAATAAAGTGAATAAATAAGATATGGAGGTATAGTATTATGAAACATAGAAACTTATACGCCCGGCACAAAAGGGACAGTTGTACCTTATAATATGCATCTTGCTTTTGCCCGGATGCTTTTGACACTGTATGATGTTAATGGAAATTCTACTTACATTGATAAGGTAAAAAAACAAAATACTTATTTTAAAAACAGGCTGATAGCCAACGGTACGGCATATAAATGGTACTATAACGGTACAAGCGGTACTATAGAGGATACATCTCACGGTATGATCGATATTGGTTCTGCGATAGATATGTTCAGACATGGACTGGTATTCAGCGGAGATGACATGGAAAAGTTCACTGATACGCTTACAGAGGTCATGTGGAATAAATCAATTACGAGTCCAACTGTAACGAAATATGTTGATGGTACTGGTGATACGACAACCTATACACGTTCACTTATAAACTGGTTGGAACTTTCACAATTCGATAAGAATGTGTGGCCTATTGCCGCCGAACAGTATAGAAACTATACACCTTCAAAGAGCACAGACTTCCAGGTATTAAGTCAGATTATGAAATGGGATCCTGTAAAGCTTGTAAACCAAGGATTTGAACTTAAATCCAGTTTTGACAGTACACAACCGGCAAGATGGGTTCGCTGGCAATCCGATTCAACCACAGTATATTTAGATTCTACAAATAGATCTACGGGAGACTATGGACTGACTATAAAGGCAAATGGAACAAGTTGGCAAAAACTATACCAGACCTGGGATGGGTGGATACCGTCTGCCACTTACGTTGTAACCTTCGATGGTAAGACGGATGGTACGGGCGCTGGGGGTGAAATTGTGATTAGAAATGAGACAACAGGGACGGTGTTAGCATCATACAACTTCATCAACTCGACATGGCAGACTATGACATTCACATTTACTGCCCCGTCAAATGCTACCGATACGGTAAGAGTCTATTTAGGAAATAAAAATTATACGGTAACAGGTGGGAAAGCTCATTTTGACAATGTAAAAATAAAAAAGTCTGACGACAGTTGGTAAATGTATGATTTGCAGCTAGGCGACAGCGCAATGAGTTTTTCACAGGAAATTACTTAAAATGTAATTGGAATCTAATGATGGCATAAGAATAGTGTTAGCAGTCACTCTCTTTGGGAATGAAAAAATCACCTTTTTTGAGACTGTAGGGACAAAAAAGCTATAGTTAAGTTGTATTAAAGCTAATAAAAGAATCCCCTATATACTAAGGGTAGTGTCAAACCCATGATTTGGTATTGGTTTGAACACTCCGTTTTTTATTAACTTTATATTATAACGGATGGTTCCATAACCGAAAAAATAATTAGAAAAGAAATTATTTTAAAGGAGGAACCATCCGCTTATAAACTTGATTTTAGTATTAATACTTATTTTAGCTTCTATCGCTATTTTTTACTTATGTTACTTCATCAGACTACTTTAACAAGTCATCATCAACTGGGCAAAATGTTGGCAACACGCTTTTTGTTGTCAACGCTTTGTCCACAGGTTATCCATGCCCCGAGCGGGTTATCCATCAAATCCACAGCCCATTAAATTTTAAATTTTCAATGTCCAAAGCTCAAACCAGTCTCAATGTTTTTTCTCCTTACTTTTTCCCCTTTTCATTTTTTCATAAAACTTTTGACACTACCTCCCATATTACGCTCTAATGGCTTTTTTAATTTCTTTCATTACTTCTAGAGTTTTATCTCCAATACTGCCATCCTGATAAATTCCTAAATTCATGGTAATAACCCCTCCATTTTTCATACAACCTTTTATATATGAGATTAACGTTTCAGCATTATAATGGGGATCTTCTACCTCCGTTTCCGGCTTTTTATGAACCCATGGATCATCCATAATAATAAGAGCATGGCTTTGAAGACCTTTCCCAGCTCCATTTTCTATATACCTACTTTTCATTATCTCACCTATACCTCCGACCTCACCTGCCCAGTATTCCTGGTATAAAGTATTTACAGGTAAAATCCAATAGTTGAATGCACATATCCTTTCAGAATTCCCCTCTTTTGCAGCTCTGAACAATACTTCGATTGGAAAGCTGCCAAAGTGCATATATGGCTGGTAGCAGCTATCAAACCAGTATCCGGCTATAGCTTTTTTATAGCGAAGGCCTATCTCCCGGAGTACCTCACAGGTTGTTTCAATATAGTCATCTTTACAAGACATATCCATTCTAACTTCATCTCTGTAGAAGGTGCTCCCATCAATATTTTTCAAGCGTGGAGATGAAACATAAGCAGCGAAAGGATTTAAATAAAGCATCAACCGTACATTCTTCGACGCCAATGCAGAAGCTAATTCAGCGATCAAATCACGTTCGGTTGTCCATCCAGGATATAATCTTTCCCATGACTGGATTGGGGCAGGGAAATGTGGTTTTGCATGATTAGCGGTGAAGATGATATATCCTGCTCCTGTTAACTCAACCATATCTGCAAAAGCTTTCACATTGAAATCCATTACTGCATCTCTATATGGCTTTAGCTTGCCATGTCTGGGTTGCGATTGTGCAGTCCAATGAAACATTAATCCGTAGCCCGCATTTACAAACCAATCTGTGCATGCCAAAGACCCGGCAGCCAAATTTTTGTCTTTCTCAATTGCTGCTTTTGCCTTAACTGGAGTTAACTCTATTGATGATAATGAAAAATCATAATTATCCACTGATTCAGTAATACTAAACGTAATCCGGTTTGTCCCCTTTGTTAAAGATATTTTCCCTTTTAAATATTCACGTTCAAAATTCAATAGGTGCTCTGTTGTCTGGAAATAACCTTTTGTCCTTCGGGTTATACCTTGTATATTATAACTTCCGGAAAATACATTATATACAATCCCTTCAGAAAAAGATGCATAACATATTGCCACTTCGTAGTCTCCATCTTCTTCCAACTCAATTTCCCATACTACATAACCCGGTCCGTACCATCTGATTTGTGTATTTGACATATCCTTTTTTAAATTTCCAATAATATCTACAGTCGAAACTGCATATAAGTGTGTAGTTCTATCTCTATCTATTTTTATTCTCCATATATTATCACTTTGTTGCATAATACATCTCCTCTCTCAATAAATCTTAAATTTTTTCATTAACTTTGATTATTATAGAATTTCAAAACTATTAAACTATCTTAAGAACAGCAACTCCTACAGCTCTTCAGAGTCTGCTCCAAAGATCCTTTTCAAATATTACTACAAAGACCTACTCGAATCTGCGTTTTTGGCTACCATCACATCTGTGTATTACCATAAAGCTTCTTGGCCTTCTTTACATGATATGGAATCACCCATCACTACCGGTATTCCATTTTGCTTTAAAAAACAAGCAAAACCTTTCAAATAGCGTCCTGTAGGCTCTATATTCATCAGGAGGTTTTTTATTTTTCAAAGTCCATTGCATTCTTTACAGAAATGTTTGTATACTAAAATAAAAGCAAAAGTAATAAATAAGTAGGGACCATCAAACAAATTATTAAGTTATTAAGCAGTTTAACTATTTGATAGCCCCATTACTTAATTTAAGTTATAATGATTTTAACTTTAGTGCATTTCATCATATATATATATTATTTTTTTAAATATTCATCATATTTCTGTTGAGCTTCTTCCATAATTTTATCGCCGCCCATTTTTTCCCATTCGCTGATAAAATTATCAAATTCATCTAATGATTTTTCACCCGTAATGAATTTAACAAAACTTTTATAAGTAAACTGATTCAGACTGTCATACTTTTCATTGTATATAGGCTTATCAATCCCAGCGAGAATGTCATATTTCCCTACTGCAATTTTCATTACATCGCTAACATAAGGAAGATACTTCTTTTTGGTCATAAACTGGAATTGAAGATTATAATCCTGATGATTAACACCCGGGTCTAAACCAATTCCAAATTCCTTACGCTTGGCTTCATCATTGTAAGGCGGTATGAATTCATAATCTCCATCGGCATTTTTCTTAAATGTTTTGCCCTCTACACCATAGTATACAAATTCTTTTTGTTTTGGATTCATACTCGACTCGTCCATTACTTCCAGATATTTCTGTAACTTCTCCTGATCTTTTTCCAAAGGTTTACCAAAAGCTATAAAACTGCTCAATGGATAATTCTGATAGGAACCTGATTCCCCATCCGGACCTTTGGGAAAAGGTATAACCACAAGATTCGAAGTCGGATTTTTTTCAAGCAAATTCTCTCTCAGCCTACCGTTCCAAAATGCATCCTTTGGCGACAATTCCCACCATGCCCAGGTAACAACTCCAAACTTCTCTGCCAACCATTTTTCCATAACATTGTCCCACTTATTTACAAAAAATTCAGGATCGAGATACCCTGCTTTGAACCATTTGTTGAGTAATGTGAGTGCTTGTTTTGCCCCTGGCTGAATTTCCCCCCTGACGATTTTACCATTTTTTTCTGTGAACATTCCCGGATAAACTCCATAAGCTCCAAATACCGGGTAAAACAATGTAGGTATTCCTGAACCATCCGTAGACCATCCAAATGTATCTTTTTTCCCATTACCGTCCGGATCCTCATTTGTAAATTTATTAAGTGCTATTTCCAATTCATCCAATGTTTCTGGAGTTTTGCCAATACCGACTTTTTCCAGCCAGTCATGCCTTATTCCAAATGCATTAAAATGCTCTGCCATTAATGAATAGTTAGGAAGGGCATAATTCTTTCCGTTTCTTATAAACGGTGCATAAGGATCGCCATTAAAAGATTTTTTAAGCCATGCATCAATTCTCGGAGCATATTTTTCAATAGTAGCTATAGGCAATTCTGCTAAGATTCCCTGTGTTGCATATTTTGTATACGTAGGAATATCAATCCAAGTAAATATATCAGGTATATCGCCGGATGCAATCATCATTTGGTATTGCTCCTTATACTTGGTGCCGTCAATCTCTCTGTTTTCAAATTTTACGTTAAATTTTTCTTCCAGTGTTTTAAGTACATACGATGCCTTTGCAACGTCATCTACACCAAAAATCTTTAATGTTATAGGCTCCTTTGTTTGAGTTGTTTGAGTGTTCTCAGTTTTATTGCCTCCACTGCCAGCACATCCGCTCAAGCCACTAAACACAATCATCAGACAGATTACTACTGTTAAAACTTTCCTCATTTTAGTTTTCTTCATAATTTTAACACTCCTTTTTTTATTATTTTTATTATATATAAAAGGGTTCACCCTTTAATAGCTCCCATCCTAATACCTTTGATAAAATATTTTTGTATGAATGGATAGATAACAATCATCGGTACGGTTGCTACAAGAAGGATTGCAGCTTGAAGTTGTCTACCAGTATAATTACTTCTTTCATTACTTTGTAGCCTTTGCATGATTTCCTGAATGTTAGTTGAGTTGTTTTCAATAATGATTTTCTGCAATACAATCTGAAGCAAAATTTTATTTTTGTCGGTAATATATATAAGTCCATCAAACCAGGAATTCCAGTGGCCTACCGCTACCCATAAAGCTACTGTAGCTATAACTGGTTTAGAAAGAGGAAGTATAATTGCTAAAAATATCCTGAAATACCCTGCGCCATCTAGCATTGCCGATTCTTCGAGACTTTCAGGGATACTTTTAAAGAAATTCCTCATGATGAACACATTAAATGCTCCAATCATACCTGGTAGTACAAGTGACCAAACAGTGTTTAGCATTCCAAGCCTTTTTACCAAAAGATAGTTTGGAACTAATCCTCCATTAAACAACATAGTAAAAAATATCATACCTGTAAAAAAACCATTCAGAGGTAGCTTGTTCTTTGACAACGGATATGCAGTTAAACTTGTAAACACCAATGAAATCAATGTTCCCAATACTGTTCTGATTATACTGTTCTTGAACCCAGTCCATAATAATGAATACCCCAACACCATTTCATACGCCTTTTTTGAGATCTTCGCCGGCCACAACAGCATTCCTGTTAAATATGCACTATACCCCTCACTTAGTGATGTAACCACTTGATTCCAAAATGGGTATACTGTAATTAAAAAAATTAAAAACATAAATACATAATTTAGGATATCAAATACTTTTTCTGATGCTGATTTTTTTAAAATGACCATTTTAATACCTCCAAAATTCTACCATAATCCATAACCTTTTCCTCCGAGCTTATTAGCAGCTTTATTAGTTCCAATAATCAGAATTAATGCAACTATTGATTTAAAGACCCCAACTGCAGTAGCATAACTGTAATCCATATCAAGTAAACCTTTTCGGTAAACATATGTGTCAATAATATCAGAAACATCCATAACCATAGAATTGTAAAGATTGAAGACTTGATCAAACCCTGCATTTAGAATACTCGAACAACTTAAAATCAATACTATAACTATAACAGGAGCAAGTGAAGGAATTGTAATATGAAAAGCTCTTTGAAACCTATTTGCACCATCCAAATATGCAGACTCATACATCTCCTCCTCTATATCGCTTATAGCTGCCAGATATATTATAGATCCCCACCCAAATCCTTTCCATATATCAGTTATAACAAGGATACTTCTAAAATGTGTTGGATCTGTCAGAAACAGCCTTGGTTTAAATCCTAAGATTGAAATAATAGCATTTATTGGACCATTTAGGGATAGAATATTTATAAACATTCCAGCAACAACTACCCATGATAAAAAGTATGGTAGATAGGATACTGTTTGGACCAGTTTCTTAAATTTCTGGTTTATTACTTCATTTAGCAAAAGTGCAAACAGAATTGGTGCTGGAAAACCCCAAACATGCTTATATATACTAATGAGTAACGAGTTTTTAAAAACCTGCAGAAAATATGGATCAGAAAAAGCTTTTTGAAAGTGTTTTAGTCCAACCCATGGACTCGCCATAATCCCATCCATAATTCTAAAATCTTTAAACGCTAGTAAAACGCCATACATAGGGATGTAATGGAAAATAATGAAAAACAGAATTCCAGGTAAAAGCATTAATAATAATCCCCGATATTTATATACACTCTTTATAAAATGTAATCTATGATGTACCCCACCTTTTATATCTGCTTTTGAAAACAATTTCATGATACCCCTTTGCTCTTGGAAATCATAAATTTATAAGTTTATTATAATGTGAACTTCTTTCCTAATGAATGATTTTTTTTTACGTTAATTTGATATTTTTTGTAGAAATGAATCATCAATTAATAACACAAATAAATTGACGGCTAGAGAGAACACAGAAAAATAGTTTCGTAAGAATAGAACTAAACCACTCCCTGCACTTTCAGTGCAGGGAATTATTTTGCGACTGAAAGTCGCATTACTGGATTTAAATTTTGGGGTATGTCCATTTTTTAAATTATTTTTATATATTTAGTCATTACTCTTATTCTGTTGTCAATGTGCAAGTACTGCCAATACTCGATTTGGTAATTTTTTACGCCAAACTAAGGTGGATAGCAAAAGTGTTTTAAATTTTCTTGAATAGCACCTGAGGACCTGATATTACCCCTTCCTTATTACATAAATTTTTAATATAATATTAATATAATATTTTTAGAGGAAGGGGTTCATTTTGGTAAAAACAATACTAAAATTTGAAGAAAATCTAAGAAAAAAGAAGATACAAAAGGTCAGTCTGGAGGTGTATTCTCTTGATAATACTTAATAAAAAATATAAAACTTCAAAGAATCAGGACCTATTCATAAAAACTCAAACTTTTTACCCTAAATCATTCATAGTACCCAGATTATTCCATATGACGTTTATCAGTTTTAAAAAATAAAACTTTCATTGTCACAAATGAAGACATGCCTGTA
>JABUEW010000008.1 GCA_013314855.1 Bacillota bacterium
ATTGCCTAAAAAAATTGTTGACAAGGACCAGACTCTATGTTAAAATTTTATTCTGTGTTATTATAAAAAAGGAATAATATGCAATTTTATAATTTTTTTATTAAGGAATGATTTTATGGGTACATTTACCTATTATAATTATAACATAGAAGAATAAATAAAACAATAAGTGTTAATAATAATTTAATAGTATTATAAATAAGCAGGACAGAATAAGTAGAACAGTATATTATTTAACTGTTATTTAAATTAGGTATTTATTTGATATACTTCAAATATATACTTACTTTTATATTAAAAAAATTATAAATGTGAATTTCATTGTTTTTTATAATTAAAAATATATAATGGTAATATATGGTATATGGGAAATATTATCTATTACAATTCTTTAACTTAAAAATAAAATAATAAAGTTTATACTTTGATGTTGAAAGAATAGGATTTCTGTCTAAAACACAAAAAACTATGAGGTGATTTTTAATGGTGCATCCCGTGTCTGTGGGAAATAAAAAAAGAATGAGCTATTCAAGAATTGAAGAAATCTTGGAAATACCCGACCTTATTGAAGTCCAGAAAAATTCTTACAAATATTTTTTAGAAGAAGGCCTTATGGAGGTACTAAGGGACGTTTCTCCAATTACTGATTATACAGGGAATTTAATAATGGAGTTTGTGGGCTATTCACTTGAAGAGAAACCTAAATATTCTGTTGAAGAGTGTAAGGAAAGAGATACTACCTATGCAGCTCCTTTAAAAGTAAAAGCTCGTTTGATAAATAAAGAAACAGGCGAAGTTAAGGAACAGGAAATATTTATGGGCGATTTCCCGTTAATGACAGAGAACGGTACCTTTGTAATTAACGGGGCAGAGAGAGTTATAGTCAGTCAGTTGGTACGGTCACCCGGAGTTTATTATGACATGAAAATAGATAAGACAGGCAAGAAACTCTACTCAGCTACAATAATTCCCAATAGAGGAGCTTGGCTTGAATATGAGACTGATTCAAGCGATGTTTTATATGTCAGGATAGATAGAACAAGGAAATTACCTGTTACTGTATTAGTTAGGGCTTTAGGATATGGTGTTGACCTTGATATTGTGGAGTTGCTTGGGGATAATGAAAGGGTACTTGCTACAATACAAAAAGACAGCGCAAAAACAGAAGAGGAAGGTCTATTGGAAATTTACAAAAGATTGAGACCGGGAGAACCACCTACTGTAGAGAGTGCCCAGCAACTGATAAACAACCTCTTCTTTGAACCAAAAAGATATGACCTCGCCAGATTTGGAAGATTTAAATTCAACAAAAAGCTTTCATTGGCTGCCAGAATTAACGGTTTTGTTGCAGCAGAAGATGTTATTGACCCCAGAACTGGAGAAATTATAGTAGGAGAAGATGAAATTATAGATAAAAAGAAGGCTAAATCCATACAAAATGCGGGAATAAATTCGGTTTATGTAAGTATCGGAGAAAAAAAAGTTAGGGTTATTGGAAATAATACCGTTGATCTTGGCGAATATGTTGATTTTGATGTAAAAGATCTTGGTATAGATGAAAAAGTTTACCTGGTTGTTTTAAATAAAATACTTGAAGAAAATAAAACTCCTGAGGATATAAAGAGGGCCATAAGATTAAATAGGGATAGCCTCATACCTAAGAATATAACACCTGATGATATTTTAGCGTCAATAAATTATCTTGTTAATTTAAGTTATGGAATAGGAGATACTGATGATATTGATCATCTGGGTAACAGAAGGCTTCGTTCTGTGGGCGAATTGCTTCAAAACCAGTTCAGGATAGGGCTTGCCAGAATGGAGAGAGTAGTCAGGGAAAGGATGACAATCCAGGATATAGACATAGTTACGCCTCAGACATTAATTAATATAAGGCCTGTTGCAGCGGCTATAAAGGAGTTTTTCGGTAGCAGCCAGCTTTCCCAGTTTATGGACCAGACCAACCCACTTGCGGAATTAACACATAAAAGAAGGTTAAGCGCATTGGGCCCGGGAGGGCTAAGCAGGGAAAGAGCGGGGTTTGAAGTTAGAGATGTCCACCATTCCCATTACGGAAGAGTGTGCCCGATAGAGACGCCTGAAGGTCCTAATATCGGACTTATAGGGTCACTCAGTACTTATGCAAGAGTAAACAGCTATGGCTTTATTGAGGCTCCATATAGAAGAGTTGATAAAGAAAAGGGGATAATTACGGATGAAATTGTGTATTTGTCTGCCGACGAAGAAGATGAGTATATAATAGCCCAGGCTAACGAGCCCTTGGACGAGGAAGGGCGGTTTATTAATGAGAAGGTTACTGTGAGGTTTAAAAATGATATATTCCAGGTAGAAAATAATAAGGTTGATTTTATAGACGTTTCACCCAAGCAACTTGTATCTGTTGCAACGGCATTAATACCTTTTTTGGAAAATGATGACGCAAGCCGTGCTTTGATGGGTTCAAATATGCAACGCCAGGCTGTGCCGCTTATAAAAACCGAAGCGCCGATAATTGGTACAGGAATAGAATATAAGGCAGCCAGGGATTCAGGTGTTGTTGTCATTGCAAAAAATGGCGGTGTTGTCGAAAAAATCAGTGCCAATGAAATAATTGTCAGAAGAAAAGACGGAATAAGAGATACTTACAAACTTTTAAAATACATGCGTTCTAACCAGGGTACCTGTATAAACCAAAGGCCACTGGTTAAAAAAGGAGATGTAGTAAAGGCAGGGGATGTTATTGCAGATGGACCTTCAACGAGTATGGGAGAACTGGCCCTGGGTAAGAATGTGCTTGTAGGATTTATGCCCTGGGAAGGTTATAATTATGAGGATGCCATACTTATTAGTGAAAAATTAGTGAAAGATGACACCTTTACGTCAATCCATATAGAAGAATATGAAGCAGAGGCAAGGGATACCAAGCTTGGTCCTGAGGAAATAACGAGAGATATACCGAATGTAAGCGAAGAATCATTAAAAGATTTGGATGATAGAGGAATAATTAGAATTGGTGCCGAAGTGAGAGCGGGAGATATTCTTGTGGGCAAGGTTACTCCTAAAGGTGAAACAGAGCTTACAGCTGAAGAAAGGCTTTTAAGGGCGATTTTCGGTGAAAAGGCGAGGGAGGTGCGAGATACGTCCCTAAGAGTCCCTCATGGGGAACAGGGAATAGTTGTTGATGTTAAAGTATTTTCAAGAGAAACCGGAGATGAACTTCCTCCTGGTGTAAATCAGATGGTTATGGTATATGTTGCCCAAAAGCGGAAAATATCCGTAGGAGATAAAATTGCGGGAAGGCATGGAAACAAGGGTGTAATTTCCAGGATTTTGCCTGAAGAAGATATGCCCTTTCTACCAGACGGGACTCCATTGGAAATAATTCTTAATCCTCTTGGAGTGCCTTCAAGAATGAATGTAGGTCAGATCCTTGAAGTACATCTTGGATATGCCGCTAAGGCATTGGGCTGGGAAATTGCTACGCCTGTCTTTGATGGGGCCAACGAGATGGATATTATAGAAACTTTAAAGATGGCAAATCTTCCTGAAGATGGGAAAAGCATACTGTATGACGGAAGAACGGGTGAACCTTTTGATAACCGGGTTACCATAGGATATATGTATATTCTAAAACTTGCTCATTTAGTTGATGATAAGATACATGCCCGTTCTACAGGACCTTACTCTCTTGTAACCCAACAGCCTTTGGGAGGTAAAGCGCAGTTTGGAGGCCAAAGGTTTGGGGAAATGGAAGTTTGGGCACTGGAGGCATACGGCGCTGCCTATACACTGCAGGAAATACTTACTGTTAAATCTGATGACGTTGTAGGCAGAGTTAAGACGTATGAAGCAATAGTCAAGGGAGAAAATGTCCCGGAACCTGGTATTCCTGAATCATTCAAGGTCCTTATAAAGGAACTTCAGAGCCTGGCATTGGATGTTAAGGTCTATTCTGAGGAAAATGAAGAAATATCAATTAAAGAGTCTACAGATGATGACATTGAAGACCTTAATGTAAACATAGAGGGAAGGGAAGATGAAGAGCCATTTAGTGGTTATGATGAGGAGGAAGAAGATATTTTGGATGAAGACGACCTTGCATTAGATGACCTTGATCTGGATAATATAGTTTCTTCTGAAGCTCCTACAGAACATGATATTATAAAAAATCTGTTTATTGACACCAACAATTTTGACAGTGATATTGACGATGAAATTAATATTGATGGTGAACTGGATATTGATGAAGAAATTGATATTGATAGTGAATTGGATGATTTAGACCTGGATGAATTGGGTGATTTAGGAGATTTTGACAGTGAACTTGTTGATGAATTCGATGATGAATTAAATCATGATCTGGATGAACTGGATGATGATGATGAAGATGATTTGTAAGGAATTTGTATCTATGTTTATGTCGAAAATTTAGCGATATATGAATATGCATAAGAAAGTTATGGAAAGGGGTTAAAAGCTGTGCTTGAACTCACTAATTTTGATGCAATTAGAATTGGACTTGCTTCACCGGAAAAGATCAGGGAATGGTCCAGGGGAGAAGTTAAAAAGCCGGAAACCATTAATTATAGGACTTTAAAACCTGAAAGGGATGGGCTTTTTTGTGAAAGAATATTCGGGCCTACAAAAGATTGGGAGTGCCATTGTGGGAAATATAAAAGAATACGATATAAGGGTATTGTGTGCGACAGATGTGGAGTTGAAGTAACCAAGCAGAAAGTTAGACGGGAAAGAATGGGGCATATTGAGTTGGCTGCTCCCGTATCACATATTTGGTATTTCAAGGGGATACCCAGTCGCATGGGTTTAATTCTTGATATGTCCCCTCGTTCATTGGAAAAGGTATTATACTTTGCTTCTTATGTAGTTTTGGACCCAGGACAGACACCTTTGTTTAAAAAGCAAATTCTGTCTGAAAAAGAATATAGAGACAGTGTAGAAAAATTTGGTAATAAGTTTAGAGCCGGTATGGGAGCAGAAGCTATAAAAGAGCTATTGGCTGAAATTGACCTTGAAAAACTTTCAAAAGAACTTAGGGCTGAACTTGAGGAGATATCGGGACAAAAAAGAATGAGGGCTATAAAAAGACTGGAAGTTGTTGAGGCATTCAGATTATCGGGAAACAGGCCGGAATGGATGATTCTGGATGTTATACCGGTAATCCCTCCGGAGCTTAGGCCTATGGTACAGTTAGACGGTGGAAGGTTTGCTACTTCAGACTTGAATGACTTATATAGAAGGGTTATAAACAGGAATAACCGTTTAAAGAGGTTGCTGGATCTTGGCGCTCCTGATATAATAGTCAGGAATGAAAAAAGAATGCTCCAGGAAGCTGTAGATGCACTTATAGACAATGGAAGAAGAGGCAGACCCGTAACCGGTCCGGGTAACAGGCCTTTGAAATCTTTATCTGATATGCTTAAGGGTAAACAGGGGCGTTTCCGTCAAAACCTGCTTGGTAAGAGAGTAGACTATTCGGGACGTTCCGTTATTGTAATAGGCCCGGAACTCAAGATATACCAGTGTGGATTACCTAAGGAAATGGCATTGGAACTGTTTAAGCCCTTTGTAATGAAAAAGCTGGTAAATGATGGATTAGCACATAATATAAAAAGTGCAAAAAGAATGGTAGAAAGAGTAAAAGATGAAGTATGGGATGTTCTGGAAGAAGTTATTAAGGAGCACCCTGTACTTCTGAATAGGGCTCCTACACTGCACAGGTTGGGAATTCAAGCTTTTGAACCCGTCCTTGTAGAGGGAAGAGCTATAAAACTCCATCCTTTGGTATGCACTGCCTATAATGCCGACTTTGACGGAGACCAAATGGCAGTTCATGTCCCCTTGTCTGCCGAAGCCCAGGCTGAGGCTAGGTTTTTAATGTTATCGGCAAATAACCTTTTAAAACCCCAGGATGGAAGACCTGTAACCGTCCCTACACAGGATATGGTTTTGGGTACCTACTATTTAACTATAGAAAAGGAAGGGGATAGAGGAGAAGGGAAAATATTTTCATCTCCTGAAGAAGCGTATATGGCTTATAATGAAGGAGAAATAAGCCTTCATTCCATTATAAAGGTCAGAATTACTAAAACAATTAATAATAAAAAAGCTTCAAAAATTATTACTACAACTGTCGGGAAGCTGATATTTAATGAAGCAATTCCCCAGGACCTTGGTTTTGTAGACAGGGCAGATCCGGAAAGGATGTTTGATCCGGAAATAAACTTTCTTGTTGATAGAAAGAGCCTTCAGAAAATAATTGACAGGTGCATAAAAGTCCATGGCACTACTAAAACTGCTGTTGTTCTGGATAAAATTAAAACTCTCGGATTCAGGTACTCTACCAAAGGGGCCATCACAATTGGCATAACGGATATGATAATTCCTGAAATCAAGAAACGTTATGTAGCTGAGGCTGAAAGTAAAATTGACAATATAATGAATCAGTATAAGAGGGGACTTATATCCGAACAAGAGCGTTATAACGCGGTTATTTCAGCCTGGACCGAAACCGGTGAAAATATAACTAACGCTCTTATGGAGAACCTTGATAAGTTAAACCCTCTTTATATGATGTCAACATCAGGTGCAAGAGGTAATGTAAACCAGATTAAACAGCTGGCTGGGATGAGAGGATTAATGGCAGATACCCAGGGAAAGACTATAGAGATACCCATAAAATCGAATTTCCGTGAGGGACTTAATGTGCTGGAGTATTTTATATCTACCCATGGTACCAGGAAAGGACTTGCTGATACAGCATTAAGGACTGCAGATTCGGGTTATCTGACACGCCGGCTTGTTGATGTAAGCCAGGATGTTATTGTTAGAGAGGTGGATTGCGGTACAGACAATGGTTTTGAGGTTACTGAAATTAAAGATGGAGACCAAATAATTGAAAACCTATCGGAGAGGATAGTGGGTAGATACACTGTAGAACCTGTAATCAACCCTAAAACAGGTGAAGTAATTGTGGAAAAGGATAAGATGATAACTGATAGTGATGCAGAAAATATTGAAAAAGCAGGGGTAGGGAAAGTAAAAATCAGGTCTATTCTTACTTGTCGCTCGGAATATGGAGTGTGTGCAAAGTGTTATGGTTCCAATCTGGCCACGGGTGGAGAAGTAAATGTGGGTGAAGCGGTAGGTATTATAGCTGCCCAATCCATAGGAGAACCCGGGACCCAGTTGACGATGAGGACATTCCATACGGGCGGTGTTGCAGGAGAGGATATAACACAGGGGTTGCCCCGTGTAGAAGAGCTGTTTGAAGCGCGTAAACCCAAAGGATTAGCTATAATTTCCGAAATTCATGGTGTTGTAACAATAAATGAGACCAAGAAGCGAAGAGAGATAGTTATAACTTCGGATACGGGAGAATCCAAGAGTTACTTGATACCTTACGGCTCAAGAATAAAAGTGATGGATGGGGATTATGTAGAAGCTGGGGATGAGCTGACTGAAGGTTCTGTAAATCCTCATGATATTCTGAAAATAAAGGGAGTAAAAGGAGTCCAATCTTATCTTTTGCAGGAAGTACAAAAGGTTTACAGGTTGCAAGGTGTAGATATAAATGATAAACATATTGAGATAATTATCAGGCAAATGTTGAGAAAGGTGAAAGTAGAAGATCCGGGAGATACAAATATGCTGCCTGGCGGTTTGATAGATATGTTTGAATTTGAAAAAGAAAATAAGAAAGCTTTGGAAAAAGGCCTTAAACCTGCAACAGGAAGGTATACCCTGCTTGGTATTACCAAGGCTTCATTAGCTACAGAGTCTTTTCTTTCTGCTGCGTCATTCCAGGAGACTACGAGGGTATTGACCGACGCTGCAATAAAGGGTAAAACTGACCCACTGGTGGGGTTGAAAGAAAATGTAATTATTGGTAAGCTTATACCTGCAGGTACAGGAATGAAAAGGTATAGGGATATATCCGTGAAAATTGTAGAGGGTTGAAAAAAGGTAATAGTTAATTTTTTGTTGACAAATAAGGCTTTACGGTGGTAGAATAATTCAGTATGTAAAATAATAGACTGCTGTCTTTTATAGGAGGGTAAATGAAGTGCTGGAACTTCTAAAAAACAGCAAAAAAACTGTGGGGTTAAAACAGTCATTAAAGGCCTTGCAAAATGGTCAGGTAAAAACTGTTATAATTGCTAGGGATGCTGATGAAAAAGTTGTTAAAGAAGTTAAGGCTATCTGTGAGAAGAACTCTATAGAAGTGTTTTACGTAGATGAAATGAAGAAACTGGGCATGGCATGTAATATTGATGTCGGAGCTTCGGTTGTGTGTATTTTAAAATAGTATTAGTGGAAGGAGGTGTATGGATGCCTACGTTTAATCAACTGGTCAGGAAAGGTAGAAAAGCTGTTGAGAAAAAGTCAGCATCACCTGCATTACAGAGAGGTTTTAATTCTCTTAAAAAGAAGCCGATTGATATAAGCTGTCCCCAAAAAAGAGGTGTTTGTACTGTTGTAAAGACAACTACGCCTAAGAAGCCTAATTCTGCTTTAAGAAAGGTTGCGAGGGTAAGATTGACAAACGGTATAGAGGTTACAGCATATATACCGGGAATAGGTCATAATCTGCAGGAACACAGTGTTGTGCTTATTAGGGGAGGGAGAGTAAAGGACCTTCCCGGGGTAAGATATCATATTATTAGAGGGACACTTGATGCAGCAGGAGTTGCAAATAGAATGCAGGGACGTTCTAAGTATGGTGCCAAGAGACCTAAGAGTGTAGCAGGCAAAAAGTAATTATGAGAAAACAGTAAAGGCACGACGTTGGTTATAAACAACGAGTACCTATGAAAATATTAACCGGAAGGAGGGAAGTAATGTGCCGAGAAAAGGACATGTACCAAGAAGAGAGGTTTTGCCTGATCCTATATATAACGATGTAGTTGTAACAAAGCTCATTAATAAAATAATGTTGGAAGGCAAAAAAGGTATTGCACAGAAAATTTGTTATGGAGCTTTTGATATAATCAGGGAAAAAACAGGGAAAGATCCTAAAGAAGTCTTTGAACAGGCTTTAAATAATGTAATGCCTGTACTGGAAGTAAAGGCTAGAAGAGTGGGAGGAGCTACTTATCAGGTTCCGGTTGAAGTCAGGCCTGAAAGAAGACAGGCTTTAGGTATAAGATGGCTTGTAAATTATGCCCGTGAGAGAGGCGAAAAGACGATGAAAGAAAGGTTAGCAGCTGAGATTATGGATGCTGCAAACGGTGTCGGCGGGGCATTTAAAAAGAAAGAAGATACCCATAAGATGGCAGAGGCAAACAGAGCATTTGCTCATTACAGATGGTAAAAATTATCGGCGTAAAAACACTAATGACAAAACGTGAATGCAAAATAAGTGAAATAAAAATAAACTATCGTGAAGTGAAAGGAGGATAGGAATGCCCAGGCGGTTTAGTTTGGAAGATACAAGGAATATAGGAATAATGGCACATATAGATGCAGGTAAAACTACTACAACTGAGCGAATATTGTTCTATGCAGGGAGACTTCATAAAATGGGTGAAGTCCACGAAGGCACAGCAACTATGGATTGGATGGAACAAGAGCAGGAGAGAGGTATAACAATTACTTCCGCCGCAACTACTGCCGAATGGAAAGGAAAAAGGGTTAATATTATAGATACGCCGGGGCACGTTGATTTCACGGTCGAGGTGGAGAGGTCACTTCGCGTTCTCGATGGTTCAGTAACACTTTTTTGTGCAAAGGGAGGAGTTGAGCCACAAACTGAAACTGTGTGGAGGCAGGCAGATAAATACCATGTCCCACGCATTGCTTATGTAAATAAAATGGACATCAGCGGTGCAGATTTCTTCCGTTGTGTCCAGATGATTAAAGACAAATTAAAGGCCAACCCTGTTCCTATAGAATTACCGATAGGCAAAGAAGATGAATTTAAGGGTGTTGTGGACCTTATAGAGTTAAAAGCATTCTATTATAAGGACGACTTAGGTAAAGAGATAGAAGAAGCACCCGTCCCTGAAGATATGGTTGATATAGTACAAAAATACAGGGAGAAACTAATTGAAGCTGTTGCTGAACAAGATGAAGCTATTTTAGAAAAGTACCTGGAGGGAAAAGAAATAACTATAGAAGAGTTACGTGCATGTATAAGGAAAGCCACAATTAATGTAAAAATTATACCGGTTACATGTGGTTCGTCCTATAAGAATAAAGGTGTACAAAAATTGCTTGACGCAATTGTTGACTACTTGCCTTCACCTCTTGATATTCCTCCAGTTAAAGGAATATCGCCGGATGGTGAAAAAGAAGAAGAACGGGTTGCTAATGATGATGCTCCTTTTTCAGCACTGGCTTTTAAGATTATGACCGACCCTTATGTTGGAAAGCTGTGTTTTTTTAGAGTATATTCGGGCAAAATATCAACAGGAGAACATGTACTAAACTCAACGAAGGGCAAAAGGGAGAGAATGGGAAGAATATTGTTGATGCATGCAAATCACAGGGAAGAGATTGACACGGTTTATACCGGGGACATTGCTGCAGTTGTGGGGCTTAAAGATACTACTACAGGTGATACTTTATGTGACGAAGCTAACCCAATAGTGCTCGAATCCATGGATTTCCCTGAACCGGTTATTTCAGTGGCTATAGAACCAAAAACAAAAGCAGGCCAGGAAAAATTAATTTCGGCTTTGCAAAAATTATCGGACGAAGACCCTACATTTAAGACCAGTTTTAATCCTGAAACAGGCCAAACAATAATATCGGGAATGGGGGAATTACATCTTGAAATTATAGTTGACAGGCTTTTAAGGGAGTTTAAGGTTGAAGCGAATGTAGGTAAACCTCAGGTAGCGTATAAAGAAACTATACGGAGAGCTGTAAAATCAGAAGGAAAATTCGTGCGTCAGACAGGAGGACGCGGACAATACGGCCATTGTGTTATTGAAATTGAACCCCAGCCACCAGGTAGTGGATATACCTTTGTCAATAAAATAACAGGCGGAGTTATACCAAAAGAGTATATAGGTGCAATAGACGCTGGTATACAGGATGCCATGAACAGTGGTGTATTAGGTGGATATCAGGTTCTCGATGTGAAAGTAACTTTGTGTGATGGTTCTTACCACGAAGTGGACTCATCAGAAATGGCCTTTAAGATAGCAGGCTCAATAGCATTTAAGGATGGATGCCGTAAAGCAGATCCTGTATTAATGGAACCTATTATGAGGGTTGACGTAATTGTTCCTGATGATTATCTTGGGGATGTAATTGGAGAGTTGAATTCGAGACGGGGGAAGATAGAGGGGATGGAAGCCCGGGAAGGGTTCCATGTTGTTACTGCTTATGTTCCTCTTGCAGAAATGTTTGGATATGCAACAGAACTAAGGTCAAAAACCCAAGGAAGAGGGACATTTACTATGCAATTTGACCACTATGAAGAGGTTCCGAAAAATATACAAGATGAAATTATTAAGTACTAAAATATTTAAGTGCTAAAATATTTAGTATTTAGCCAGTAATGTATTTCCTGGGAACTGAAAAATTTGCAGGTCCCGGGTAAAGATATATTAACAATAAAATATTAAATTACACTACCGGTTGAATATACCGGAAAGAAGGAGGAGTTGTTAAATGGCAAAAGCTAAATTTGAAAGAACTAAACCACATGTTAATGTTGGTACAATTGGTCATGTTGACCACGGCAAAACTACTTTAACAGCAGCTATAACAAAAGTACTTGGTTTCTTAGGTAAAGCACAATTTACTGCATATGATCAGATTGATAAAGCTCCGGAAGAGAAGGAAAGAGGTATTACAATTTCTACCGCTCATGTTGAGTATGAAACTGATAAACGGCATTATGCTCATGTCGACTGCCCTGGACACGCAGACTATGTTAAGAATATGATCACAGGTGCAGCCCAGATGGACGGAGCAATTCTTGTAGTATCTGCAGCAGACGGTCCAATGCCTCAAACGAGGGAGCATATTCTCCTTGCCAGACAGGTTGGCGTACCTTACATTGTTGTATTCCTAAATAAAGTAGATATGGTTGATGACGAAGAACTTATTGAATTAGTTGAAATGGAAGTCAGGGAGCTTCTCAGTTCTTATGAATTCCCGGGGGATGACATTCCCATAGTCAGAGGTTCTGCTCTGAAAGCTCTTGAATCTGCATCTACAGATCCTAATGCCCCTGAATACAAGTGCATATTGGAACTTATGGATGCAGTTGACCAGTATGTTCCTACTCCACAGAGAGAAGTTGACAAGCCTTTCCTTATGCCTATTGAAGATGTATTTTCAATTACCGGACGTGGTACAGTTGCAACAGGGAGAGTTGAAAGAGGTACTCTGAAAGTTGGGGATGAAGTTGAAATTGTTGGGTTAGCAGATGCACCAAGAAAAACTGTTGTTACCGGGGTGGAAATGTTCAGGAAGCTCCTTGACCAGGCAGTTGCCGGTGATAATATTGGTGCTCTTCTTAGGGGTATACAGAGAGATGAAGTTGAAAGGGGACAGGTACTTGCAAAGCCTGGTTCAATTAAGCCTCATACCCATTTTAAGGCTCAAGTTTATGTATTAACTAAAGAAGAGGGCGGAAGACATACTCCATTCTTCAATGGCTACAGACCTCAGTTCTATTTTAGAACAACAGACGTTACCGGTGTTGTAGAACTTCCGGAAGGTGTTGAAATGTGTATGCCCGGTGATCATATAAATATGACCATTAAACTTATTACTCCAATAGCAATGGAGGAAGGTTTGAGATTTGCTATCCGTGAAGGCGGAAGGACTGTCGGTGCAGGAACCGTAACTGAGATAATTGAATAATTGAATAGGTAACAATAAAACAGCTTCCCTCAATAAGAAGGGAAGCTGTTTTAATTAACTTGAGTTTATGTCAATTTAAACCTCTTTGATGGTAAAGAAGGTTTGACCTTATTAAAGCCAGCCTAATCTCATAACCTAAGAAAGAAGAGATAGTTACTTTCAAAATGTCTAGGGGAAGATACCATCCAACTCCCATTGCCAACGCTTCAAAAAAGCCCAGCTTTAGTATAAAGGCAAGCCATAATGTGCCAAAAGAATAACACACCAAAAGACCGGCAGCCATTGCAAATCCTATAGAAACCCTGGTAATGTATTTATGTTTTTCAATAATATAGCCAATTAAAAATGCAACAAACGGAAAACTTATTATGTAGCCTCCTGTTGGGCCAAGTATAGCGCTAAAGCCTGAATTGAAACCGGAAAAAACGGGAAAACCGCATGCACCTAAGATTACATAAACAATTTGGGACAAAGTGCCGCATTTTTTCCCCAACACAACTGCAGCCAGACAAACTGAGAGTACCTGCATTGTAATAGGTACCGGGGAGAAGGGTATTTTAATTGATACCTGAGCCAGCACTGAAGTTAATGCTGTAAAAATAGCGGTAAGTATCATTTCTTTTATGCTGAGTTTCATGTTACATCGCCTCCTTTTCATGATTTAATGTAACATATAGATTCAGGACTGTCAACTGCACCCTTGCCGTATGGGTGCATTTTCTTCATAAAAATAAAATGCGCCCTGCCGTATTGCCGTATAAAATCGGATTTTTATGTATAATCTAAAATTATGTGTTATAATAATATTTACATGGGTAAATTCGATTTGCTAATAAAGTTAAATTTATGGGAAATGGAAGGATCAGACCTATGGATGTTGATATGGATATAAGTATGGACATGGTTATGGAAAAAGACAAGGAAATAAAGCAGATTATATTAGTCGTATTTACATTAATTTATATTATAATTACCATACTATTCATGGTTAATAAAGAAATATCTTATGTAGCAGAATCTATAGCAATATATTCCGCATATCTATTTTATATTAATCTTGAGAAAAAAGGGAAGCTGTTTATTAGATGGTCCATTGTAGTCCTTGGATTGATTACTTCAGTTATACACAGCTTTCTGGGCCATTACATGAAACTATACGATACTTCCCCTTATTTTGATAAATTACTTCACATGTTCGGTATATTTGCATTTTCTCTTGCAGCTTACTCAATAATTGCAGGTTCGCCCAACATAAGATGCAACTCAAAGTTGTGGGTTTTTATCATAGTAGTTTTGTGTGGAATTGCAATTGGCGCAATGTTTGAAATTGTTGAATTTACCCTGGATGTTGTATTAAAAACTCAAAGCCAAAAAGGATTATTGGATACAAACCTGGATTTGGTATCTGATGTTATCGGAGCTATAGCTGCAGGTTTGTTTGCTGCAAACAGCAGAATGTTCAATAAAAGTAAACAAAATACCGGATAGAAGGTAAATACGAAGAGGGGGTCCATATGGTAAAGTTGGTTTTGGAAGAGGATAAAATTGAACTTAAGGAATATTCGGAAGACGCAACATTACAAGAACTGTCAGATGAAGTTGAATCTTTCCGCCTTACTAATGGCTTAAAAACCCGTTACTGCAAAGGGTGTGGTGAATGCTGCAATCAACCGATCCCTGTTATGGGATTGGATATTATTGTAATTCAAAAAAAGACAGGTTTGAATTTAGACGAAATAATTGAAAAGTATATAGTACTTCCTCAAAAACCTGACATTAATTCAAGGCATGTCGGTATTAAGGAGTTTATGAATACGTGTAATCTTTCTAAAATTGAAGCTGCTATGCTTTATGAGTATAACCAGTGTGAACCTTTAATATTACCGCGAAAAGGGGACGGCACCTGTTCATTCCTTGATAACGCAACGGGCCTTTGTACTGTATATGGCCAAGAGTTCAGACCTTTTACCTGTAGCCTTTATATATGCACCATGGGAGATGAGCTATCAATGATTCAGGAAATGATTGTAAGGCAAGGTACCTGGCATGCGTACTCTTTGCTTGGTTGGATAAGTACAGGTGAAATTTCTCATAATCCTTTCCTTAATACTGACACTTATGATAAAGTATATATAAAGAATTTTAAATTCAATTCCAAAATGGCAATAGAACAATTATTTTTTTACTTTTAAATTATTGCTAATAATAGGGGGAAAGTGTGTAATTATGAATATAGATGAGATTAGGAAACTGGGAGAAAGAATAAGAGATAACATATCAAAAGTAATAGTGGGTAAGGAGGATGTAATAGAGCTTGTAATAACTACTCTTTTTTGTTCGGGACATGTATTGCTGGAAGATGTACCTGGTGTAGGAAAAACTTTACTTGCAAAGTGTTTGGCCAAATCCATAGAATGTGAGTTTAAAAGGATACAGTTTACTCCGGACTTGCTTCCTACCGATTTGACCGGTATAAACTATTATAACCAAAAGATTGGAGAATTTGTTTTCCGGGCAGGGCCAATATTTACAAATATTGTTTTGGCTGATGAGATTAACCGGGCTACGCCAAGGACACAATCCAGTCTATTGGAATGTATGGAAGAAGGGCAGGTTACAATAGATGGAGAAACAAAAAAATTATCCAGACCTTTTTTTGTTATAGCAACACAAAATCCGGTTGAAATCCAAGGTACTTTTCCTCTTCCCGAAGCACAGCTTGATAGGTTTTTTATGAGATTAAAGATTGGGTATCCCAATTCGGAAGAGGGAACAGCCATATTGGACAGGTTTGAAAAGTCCAGCCCTTTTCCAGCAATAACAAACGTTGCAAATGCAGAAGATATAATAGATGCCCAGGATTCCATAACCGGGGTAAAAGTGAGTAATGACCTGAAAAAATATATAATTGAAATAGTTGAAATGACAAGAAATCATGATAAAATTATTTTAGGGGTAAGTCCGCGGGGGAGTCTTGCATTAATGAAGGCTTCCCAGGCCTATGCAGCAATAAAAGGCCGGGATTTTGCAACCCCTGATGATATAAAACATGTTGCCGTGCCTGTACTTGCCCACAGAATAATTCTAAAAAGTCATGCCGTTACTTCAGGGATGGCAAATTCTGAAGCAGTGGTATCCGATATACTAAGGAAAGTACCGGTACCCCTGGAGAGTGGTGAGTGAATGGAAGTATTGGCTCTGGCTGTGATTGCTGGTGTTATAATATTATTGCAGGCGTCTTTATTTAAACGTACAGCTTTTAAAAAACTGGACTATAAATGTGGATTTAGCGTTAAGGAAGCTCATGAAGGCGATGAAATATACCTTGTTGAAACCGTTTACAATAAAAAACTTATTCCGGTACCCTGGCTTAAAGTTGAAATAAATTCATCCAGGTGGTTGGAATTTGCAGAGACAAGGTCGATTATTGCCCAGGAAAACAGGCATGTGACAAGCAGTTTCTTTTTAAAGAGTTACCAGAAAGTAACCAGGCGCTGGAAGCTCAAATGCTTAAAACGAGGAGTATTCCGTATTGATAAAGTTACCCTCATTTCCGGAGATTTGCTCGGAAATGCTACCGACTCATTGCCGGTGGAAATAAATGCTGAAATCCAGGTATATCCTCAAACCATAGAACTGGAGGAAACATTTACCCCTGTCAACTACCTTCAAGGAGACACAATTGTAAAAAGATGGATAATAGAAGACCCTTTTATTGTTTCAGGCACAAGGGAGTATACAACAAGAGACCCCATGAAAAAGATCCATTGGATTTCTACTGCACGTATGGGAAGGTTAATGGTACGGCGGGAAGATTTTACTTCCAGATATGGTTTGTCGGTAATTTTAAATATACAATCCATAGAAAATGAATACTTTGATGCAGTATACAAGGATTTTATTGAATTAGGGATAAAAGCAGCCGCCACAATATTTGACAGGGCTTTAAGAAACGGAATTCCTGCAAGGCTTGCCACCAACGGCAGTACAATAGATGGTGGACGGCAAATGATATACACACAGGAGGCTTCCGGACGGTCTCATATTTCAAGTCTCCTAAGTATTCTGGCAAGGCTTGAATTACGTAGAATAAAGGATTTTGAGGATTATGTGAGAGATATATCGGAGGACATTACCAATTCCGAAATCATAATAATAACTTCATATTTAACTGAAGCTATTTGCAGTGTATTAAGAAAAATGAGACTAAAGAATAATGCTATCACAATACTTGTTACAAATAAATCTATAGATCCGGCTGTATTACCGGCAGATATGAACATTTATATCCTTAAGGAGGATATTTTAAAAGATGTGGAGTAAATTATGGAATATATCGAAGCGCGCAGTTTCCCTGGCGGCTAAATTTTCTTTCCTGTATCCTGTCATATTTCTGCCAAGGGCAGCTTTATTTAAGGATACAGGTGGAATAGCCGGTTTTTTAATTGGTTTGGTTATACTGTTTTCAGGTTATATCATTACAGGGCTAATAGTAAAAAATAAGCAGGATTTTTCCCGTATGCTCCTGTCATACCTGTTGTCAATTATTCCTGCGGCAGTATTGGCATTTGTCCATATAAACCAGTTCCCGCATGGTGTATTGAGAGCTTTCTTTGAAGGGATGGCAGCCTCCTTGTTGTATTTTACAGGAGCAAGGACAAGAGTCTTAGCCTTTGACTTAATATTAAGCAGAAAAGTTATAATTACGGGGGTAATTATTTTTCTTGTTTCAATTATTTTTGTTAATTATTATAAAGAACTGGCATATTTAAAAAACCTAATATACTATTTAGGTTACGTCTTTACAGCACTTACATTACTTATAAAGAACCAACAAAACCTTGATAGGGTCTTTATTAAAAAACATATTGAACTCTCGACTGTACCGAAGGATATAAGGAAGTATAATTCTATTATAGTAATGGTGGTATTTCTGGTAATCTTAGCTTTATTCAATATAAAAACTTTGATAGACTTTATTACCGTGGTTTTGGGAAATATGCCCAAATACTTATTGAGAATAATATTCTTCATACTTTACCTTTTATCTAAGCTTCTGCCGGAAAGCGAGGGTGGAATGGAGCAGGACCAGGGAGGACCACACTTGCCTGCTTTGCCTGATGGAGAATCAAATAGTATTGTCGGCTTAATACTTACCATTGTATTCGGTTCATTGTTCGTAGTTGTAGCAGTATTTTTATTATCAAAATTTCCCAAACTATTGCGCGCCTTTGGAGAAAAAATAAAGAAACTTTTCATGCAAATAGCCGTAATTTTTAAAAAGCTTTTTAAATTTCAAAAAGAATATATGGACAAAGAAGAGGATTATGTTGATGAAGTGGAAATAATAAGGCCTGACAACCCACGTAAAGGCTTTGGAAAACAAAATAGGATATTTCAAAAAATTAGCAGAAAACTAGGAAGGAACCTCACCCCTGCAGAAAAAGTGAGGAACATGTATGCTGGTATTTTACAACATCTTAAGGCGAAGGGGATTAATTTGCTAAAATCTGATACAACCCATGAAATCTATAAAAAAATCCCTCAAACAGAAAATCTTGGAGAGATAATGGGGTATATTACTAAAGTATATGATAAAGTAAGATATGGAGAAAAGACACCTGAAAGAATCGAGTTTGAATATTATGAGGATAAGGCTAAAGAAGCTGTTGATATTTTAAGATCAAAAATATAAAGCAATATCTTTCCTTTAATACCATATAAAACACAATATGCCATATAAAACAATTGAAATTAATTTATTTAAAGGTTATAATAGTGTCGAAAAATGTAATTACTTTATGTAAACCAAAAAAATAGGATATTTATAGGATATTTAGAGGATATTTATTGGATATTTAATGCATAAACTTTACTCTGTAATTATTATGAAAAATATTAAATTAAACATTAGGGGTTGGTCAAAATGTCCGGACAGAAAAAAACTGAAAACAAACTGGTATTGCCACTGTTGCCTCTAAGAGGGCTTACGGTGTTTCCATATGTAATTATGCACTTTGATGTAGGGAGGTTGAAATCCATTAAGGCACTTGATGAGGCAATGGTAAATAACCAGCTTATCTTCCTTGTTGCCCAGAAGGATGCAAAAAGTGATTCACCTACTGAAGATGAAATATACCGGGTTGGCACTATATCAAAAGTAAAACAACTGGTTAAACTTCCTGGAGACACTATAAGAGTGCTGATTGAAGGCATAAGCAGAGCAGAAGTTGAGGAATTTGTACAAGTGGAGCCTTGTTTCATGGCAAGGGTTGTTGAGTATGAAATTCCAGTCGATGAAGGACTCGAAATTGAAGTTGAAGCACTAAAAAGACGAGTAATGGATGCCTTTGAAGAATACGTAAAGCTAAGTAATAAAGTAACACCTGATATACTCTTGACCATTTCAACAGTTGAAGATGCGGGACAAATGTGCGATATGATAGCGTCCAGCATATTTTTAAAGGTTGAGCAAAAACAAGAGATATTAAATGAGTTCAACCCTATATCCAGGCTGGAAAAACTTCTCGAAATCCTTATAAAAGAAAATGAAATCCTGGAAGTTGAAAGAAGTATAAACCTTAGAGTCCGCAAGCAGATAGACAAGATGCAGAAGGAATACTATTTAAGGGAGCAATTAAAAGCAATACAAAGCGAGTTGGGAGATAGAGAAGGAATAGTAGGAGAAGTAGAAGCTTATAAAGAGAAGATAGAAAAGGTAAACTTGCCCCGAGAGGTGGAAGAAAAAGTCAACAAAGAATTAGACAGGTTATTAAAGATGCCTCCAGGTTCTGCAGAAGGCGGGGTCATAAGGACGTATCTTGACTGGATATTGGACCTTCCTTGGAACAAAAAAACCGAGGAAATTATTGATTTGAAGAAAGCAGAAGAAATACTTAACGAGGACCATTATGGCCTTGAAAATGTTAAAGAAAGAATAATTGAATACCTTGCCATAAGAAAGCTGACAAATAGTCTAAAAGGGCCCATACTTTGCCTTGTAGGCCCGCCTGGAGTTGGTAAAACGTCTATTGCAAAGTCTATTGCCAGAGCATTAAACAGGAATTATGTAAGGATGTCATTGGGAGGAATCAGAGATGAAGCTGAAATAAGAGGACACAGGCGTACTTATGTAGGCGCTATGCCCGGCAGGATTATTTCGGCAATGAAGCAGGCAGGTTCTATGAACCCGCTTATTCTACTTGATGAGATTGACAAAATGAGCAATGATTTTAGAGGTGATCCTGCGTCAGCAATGCTTGAGGTATTAGATGGAGAACAGAATTTTGCCTTTAGAGACCATTATCTTGAGGTTCCTTTTGACCTTTCGGATGTACTTTTCCTTACAACTGCAAACAATAGGGATACTATACCCAGGCCTCTTTTGGACAGAATGGAAGTAATTAATATATCAGGGTATACTGAAGAGGAAAAGGTGAATATTGCAATAAAGCACCTTATACCTAAGCAGATTAAAGCCCATGGCCTCAAGAAACGTAATCTGATATTTGAAGAGCAGGCAATAAGGGATATAATTGCTTACTATACCCGTGAAGCAGGAGTGAGGAACCTGGAAAGAGAGATAGCAGCTATTTGTAGAAAGGCGGCCAGACAGATTATCAGTAAAAACAGAAAGGTTATCCGGGTAACATCGGGAAATCTTGAAAAATATATAGGAGTTAAAAAATACAGGTATGATAAAGCTAGTGAAAGGGATGAGGTTGGAATTGCCAGAGGACTTGCGTGGACTCCGGTAGGAGGAGATACATTGTCAATCGAGGTAAATATAATGGAAGGCAGTGGTAAACTGGAATTGACAGGTCAACTTGGAGATGTTATGAAAGAATCTGCGCGGGCGGCTATGAGCTTCATACGTTCAAGGGCGGATGATTTTAATATTGCCAAGGATTTTCACACAAAATACGATATTCATGTCCATGTTCCTGAGGGCGCAATACCAAAGGATGGTCCTTCAGCCGGGATAACACTTGCCACTGCGATTGTTTCGGCCCTGACCAACATTCCTGTAAAAAGAAATGTTGCTATGACAGGGGAGATTACTTTAAGGGGAAGAGTATTACCTGTAGGAGGATTGAAAGAAAAAGTACTGGCAGCACACAGAGCGGGTATTGATATGATAATTGTACCTATTGATAACAAGAAGGATATTGAGGAAATACCTGAAAGCATCAGAAAAAAAGTAAAAGTTGTTTTTGCTTCCGACATGGATACCGTATTGGATATAGCTCTAATAAAAAGAAGCGAAAAAGTGAAACATAAAGTAAAAAATACCCACGATGAAAAGGGGAGTATTTTACTTTCAGAAAAACAACCGGTGATAAGCAATATTGAGAACGGAACTGCAGAGCTAGAACAGTAAATTATAAGTAAGAGGTGGGAAGAGGAAAGGGGGAATCTCATCTCACCTTTTACTTCCACCTCCTCACATTTATTAGAAATAAGTGTTGAGTACATCAATTGCACCTTTTTCGATCATCATTTCTCCGTATTCGTTAAGATAACCTTCATAGAAACTTGTATTAAAAACTTTTTTTCCGTATTCACTCAATAAAGATTCCAATTGCATGTAATTAAGAGGTTTCGTACTTTTTAAAAGCAGGTAGAATTTATTTTCAAGCTTATAAAGATAGCTTTCACCTGAATATATAAGATATACCTTATCAACCACATTACAGATATCATCAAGGGTATCAAAACAATATATGATTCTTACAGGGTAAACTATTCTATGGCCTTTTCTCTTTATCCTGGGGTCAGCCTTTCTAAACCTGTTTTTAATATATTTTTGTAATGATTCAAAATCTGCATCTTCATCCAGCTGGGTTATTGTAATTATAAAGCCTTCTGTCAAATCACAAACAGGTTCAAACACAATATGGGCATTTGAAAAATCAAATCCGTATTGTATTTCTGCCTGTTCCATCATATCCCAGAGCAATTCCTGTGCAGCTGTAGAATTATAGGTCAGGGATTGAAGGTCGATATTTCTTTCTTTCAGATCATTTAATGAAATGGTAACTTTAATTATATTGTCACTTATTTTTTCAATTTTCATATTCATCACCACAATTCATTTTTTTTTCTACCATCCTCCAACTCTATTATACTTTGTAATTTAAAAAATGAGAAGACCCAAAATTTTTATAGATTAATAAAGAAATTTACTTTCATTAATATTGGAATTCCTGCATTTTTCGAGTATAATACTCATATGTACTCTATGTACAAAAATGTTTTTTGGAGGATATTATGCGCCGTTCAAGAAATCCTTTACTTTTTGTGATTTTTATATTAGTGGGCGGATTATTAGGGGGCATTCTCGGGGAAATATTATCCCAGCTGCAAGGGTTGGCATGGATAAAAATGGGGGGAGTAAATGGTTATAGAGAATTATTTTCTTTTTCTTTCGACCCCTTAATCAGCACTAATTTCTTAAATGTTGGTTTAAGCCTTGCCGTAAGGGTTAATTTTGGCAACCTTGTGGGGATAATAATTGGAGGATTACTTTACTTAAGGACGTGAATGCTATATGGAGAAAATAATATTAGCTTCAGCATCGCCTCGCAGAAGACAACTATTAGAGCAGTGGGGTATACCTTTTACAGTTATACCCTGTGATCTTAATGAAGAAAATATCAAATTGTCTGGGGATCCTGGAGAGAAAGTAGAAAAACTGGCATTGGTAAAAGCTGAAAATGTAGCAAAAAAAATTGGAAAAGGTTTGGTAATAGGAGCAGATACCATTGTTGTCCTGGATAATGCAATTTTTGGAAAACCTAAAAATGATCTGGATGCTTATAATATGTTGAAGAAGTTAAGCGGAAAATGTCATGAAGTGCTAACGGGTGTTGCCGTAGTAAATTCAGAAAACGGTGTTTATAAAACTGCTCATGAAAAGACAAAAATTTATTTTACTCATATTAGTGATATGGAAATATGGACATATATAAATACAGGAGAACCAAAAGATAAAGCCGGTGCATATGCCATACAGGGAAAGGGAGCATTATTTATTGAGAGAATTGAAGGATGCTATACCAATGTTGTAGGACTACCCCTTGTACTTGTTAAAAGGATGTTGAAAGAATTTGGCATAGAGTAAATGAACTTTGGAAAGTAAAATAATTCTTGAAAAGCTAATATTGAAGATCTTCCCCGAAAAATAATGGAAATATATATCATATAATCCATATAAAATATTTTTTACAAAAAGAAGGAAATTTGAGTTATGATGTCGAATAATAAAAAAGAAAGACCGGGGAAGGATAATTAATAACAACTTGAAAAAAAGGTAAAGATAAGTTTATAATATTAATGTATATGACGTTATATAAATAGGGTAATCCCCGGCAGGTGGAAATTTATGTCAACTTAACTTACTTAATGTGATAAAAATATAATAAAGCCTTACGGGGAGGTAAAACACAAAATGACAAAAAAACTAAAGGTAAAGGATTTACCATTGGATGAAAGGCCATATGAGAAGCTAGAGAAATATGGTCCGGAAATGCTTTCTAATGCAGAACTTTTGGCAATAATTATTAAATGCGGAAGCAGGAATGAAACTTCAGTTTCTTTAGCCCAGAGGATACTTATGCAGGATGATGAGGGAAAAGGTCTAGCTTACTTGCATGACATTTCTCTGGAACAATTGAGAACCTTAAAAGGTATTGGGAAGGTGAAAGCGATTCAAATTAAAGCTCTCATGGAGTTTTCGAAAAGAATTGCATCAACCTTCAGTAGTAACGGCAGGGTTACAATAAGGTGTTCAAGTGATGTAAGCAGGTTATTGATGGAAGAAATGAGACATTTAAAGAAGGAGGTTTTTAAAACCATTCTTTTAAACACGAAAAATCAGTTAATAAAACAAATAAATGTCTCGGTAGGCAGTTTGAATGCTTCTATTGTGCATCCGAGAGAAGTTTTTTCCGAAGCTGTAAAGGCAGCTGCTTCAGCAGTTTTGTTTGTGCATAATCATCCTAGCGGAGATCCTGAACCCAGTATGGAGGATATAGAAACTACAAGAAAATTGGTAAGTGCAGGAGACATATTAGGGATAAAAGTACTGGACCATATAATTATTGGTGATGGTATTTATACTAGTTTAAAAGAGAAAGGATTAGTTTAGTATGAGTATATTTAGTAAGGATATAGGTATTGATTTGGGTACTGCTAATACTCTTGTGCATGTAAAAGGTAAAGGTATAGTGATAAGAGAACCGTCTGTAGTAGCTATAAATAAAAAGACAAATACAATAATTACTGTTGGTGATGCAGCCAAAAGCATGATAGGCCGCACACCTGGAGATATAGTAGCTATAAGGCCACTGAAAGATGGTGTTATAGCAGATTTTGATATAACTCAGAGTATGCTGAAATATTTTATCAAAAAAGCAGTTAAAACTACACTTATCTCAAAGCCCAGGGTATTAATTTGTGTCCCGTCCGGTGTTACCGAAGTTGAGAAAAGGGCAGTTGAAGAGGCTACTTACCAAGCTGGAGGTAGGGAAGTGTTACTGATGGAGGAACCAATGGCAGCTGCTATTGGTGCAAATTTACCTGTAGAAGAGCCATCCGGGAGTATGGTTGTGGATATTGGAGGAGGTACAAGTGAAGTTGCCGTAATATCTTTAGGGGGAATAGTTACGAGCAGGTCTTTAAGAATTGCGGGTGATGAGTTTGACCAGAGTATTGTTAATTATATAAAAAGACAATATAATTTAATGATTGGGGAGCGCACGGCAGAAGAGATTAAAGTAACCATTGGTGCTGCCTATCCAAAACTATCGGAACAGGTTATGAATATACGTGGAAGAGATATGGTTTCGGGACTTCCAAAAAATATAAATATTACATCTTCTGAAATAACTGAAGCGTTAAGAGATCCGATTAATGCTATTATCGATGCAATAAAGTATACAATGGAGAGGACGCCGCCTGAATTAGCATCCGATATTATGGATAGAGGTATAATGCTTACGGGCGGAGGGGCACTTTTAAGCGGCTTGGATAAGGTCATTTCCAAAGAAACGGGGATGCCGGTCCATATTGCAGAAAATCCGCTGGATTGTGTTGCATTAGGTGCTGGGAAAGTATTGGAAGGAATAGAGACAATGAGAAAGGTATTAATTTCTTCAAGAAGATTTAGATAGAAGGGAGACTTAACCATTGGGGCGCCTGGCACGGTTATTTAAAAACAGGTTATTGTGGCTTGTGTTAGTTACAATTATATTGATAGTGGTAATGGGGGTGTCTTTTTCAAATAAAGATATTTTTAAGGTTGCAAGAAATATTATAACTATTCCGTTATCACCACTACAGAAATTTTTTTTCTTAACGGGACAAAAGGTAGAGTATTTTTTTTCCACTTTTAAAGAAATAAAAACTCTAAAAGAAGAAAATGAAAGGTTGAAGATAAGAGTAAATGAACTGGAAAAAGAAAATAGAGAACTTATTGGGTATAGAGATAAAATAGAAGAGTTGAGAGAAGCATTGAAACTGAAATCTCAATTTGAAGACTATGAGATAATAGGTGCTAATGTAATAGCAATAGATGCCGGTAATTGGTTTAATGTGTTTAAGATAGATGTTGGAACAAAAGACGGTATTGATGTTGATTACCCTGTAATTACAAGTACAAAAGGATTGGTTGGCAGAGTTTTGAGCTCTGATTTAACTTCTTCTAAAGTTATATCCATTATTGACGAAGATAGTGTTGTAAGTTGTTGGCTTTCAAAAAGCGGGGGGGGCCATGTAATAGTTAAGGGTGACTTGACTTTGAAAGAACAAGGACTTTGCTTTATGTATAATATCCCCATTAATGTAGATGTGGCTGTTAATGATGTAGTTGAAACTTCAGGACTAGGAGGTATATACCCGAAAGGTATCCTTGTGGGAAGGGTAAAAGAAGTAAGGCAAGCTAACAGTGAACTGGACAGATATGGGATTATAGAGCCGGAGGTGGACTTAAAAAGGCTTCAGGAAGTGTTTGTTTTGAAAAAGAAAGAAAAAAAGTAGTGGAAAAATCGGATAAGAGGAAAAATCCATGAGAATGAAGGTCCTTATTTATGTAGTGAGTATTTTTGTTATCATACTTGTGCAGACAACTGTTTTGGATTATATTGAAATTAATAACATTAAACCGAACCTGATCCTGGTATATAGTGTATGTATATCAATACTGGAAGGAAGTATGGGAGGAGCAGTTATAGGCCTTTTTGCGGGATTGGTACAGGATATTGTGTCAGGTAAGACATTAGGATTTTATTCGCTATTGGGCATGTATCTGGGAGCAATTGCCGGTTTAGCGAGTAAAAAGCTATATAAAGACAATATCCTTGTTGTGGTGTTGTTTACTTTTTTTTTAACGATGGTTTATGAAAGTGGAGTGTATTTGCTTAGTAGATTTGGAAATTTAAGAAGCCCCGGTTTGCTTTATATATTTAAGACAGTGGTCTTCCCCGAAGCTTTATATAATAGTGCTTTTTCAATATTAATACATTTTATGGTGATAAAAGTTAATAGTAAACTTAATTTTAGAAGTAAAGTAATAAGACGGTATTAATATGCTGTGCAAAGGTTAGTTTAATATTGGTGGGGGTATGAGTTTATGGACGAAAATAGCAGTATAATTTTCAAAGCAACAAACAATGGCTTAATCCTTATAATGAAGGAAGAAGATGATTTTGAAAAAATATATGAACAAATAGGCAAAAAGCTTACTGCTGCCGGTAAATTTTTTAAAGGGGCTTCTCTTGTAGTAAAGTATCGCGGTAAAAAATTACTGCAGGATGAAGCAGAAAAACTTTGCCGTTTGATGTCTGATAAAACTGAAGCAGAAATAACAGCTTTTGAAGAAGATACCGACTATGATCCCAAAATATCGGAAGATGGTGTTGAAGTTGAAGAAAACAGAGGAGCAATACCTTATGTAAAGAGTTATTATTTTGAAGGTATAGAAGAAGGAATAACAAAGTTTTACAGGGGAACAGTACGCTCAGGTCAATTAGTAAGCTTTAACGGCAACCTGGTTATTCTGGGTGATGTTAACCCAGGTGCAGAGGTACAGGCAACAGGTAATATTATTGTGATGGGTTCCCTGAGGGGGATTGTCCATGCTGGCATGGACGGTAATAAAGAAGCGATTATTGCAGCTCTTAATTTGCAGCCTGTGCAGTTAAGGATTGCAAACATTATTACTCGGCCTCCCGATGAAATAAAGGGTAAGGGCCCTATAGCACCTGAAATAGCATATATTAAAGATGAACTGGTGTATATTGAAAGTTTTTTACCCCAAAGATAGGACAGAAAAAATAAGCCATAATAATTGACAAATTGAGAAAACAGAGATATATTTTTCTAAGATGTATACGTATATAGGGGGTTTATATTTAATGGGAGAAGTCATAGTAATTACTTCCGGAAAAGGTGGAGTAGGTAAAACAACAACTACTGCTAACGTGGGAACCGCTCTTGCTCTAAGAAATAAAAAGGTTGTTCTTGTAGATGCCGATATAGGTTTAAGAAATTTGGATCTTGTAATGGGACTAGAAAACAGGATTGTGTTTGACCTTGTGGATGTAGTGGAAGGAAGGTGCAAATTAAGGAATGCCCTTGTAAAGGACAAGCGTTTTGAGGGGCTTTTCCTTTTACCTGCTGCTCAGACCAGGGACAAGTCTGCAGTAAAGCCTGAACAAATGATTAAGCTTTGCGACGAATTAAGAAAGGAGTTCGATTACACTATAATTGATTGTCCGGCAGGAATTGAACAGGGTTTTAACAATGCTGTTGTTGGAGCTGATAAGGCAATTGTAGTTACCACTCCTGAAGTTTCTGCCGTAAGAGATGCAGATAGGGTTATAGGACTTCTTGAATCCAAAGAATTGCGAGATCCTAAGCTCTTGATAAACAGGATAAAAATTGATATGGTAAGACGTGGTGAAATGATGAGTATAGAAGATGTTAAGGATATATTGGCTGTTAGTTTGATCGGCATAGTGCCGGATGATGAAAAAATTGTGGTATCTACCAATAGGGGAGAACCTATTGTTACAGACCAAAAGTCGCTGGCGGGACAAGCTTACAGAAATATTGCGCAAAGGATAGACGGTGAAGAAGTTCCGTTCCTTAGCCTTGAAGATGATGAAGGATTTGTATTTAAATTAAAGAAATTGTTGGGCATTAAAACTACCTGAAAATACCTGAAAAGGAGAAGAAATATGATTTTAGATTTTTTTAACTTTTTTACAAAACCAAAAGCATCAAAAGATGTAGCAAAGGAAAGACTGAAACTCGTATTGATTCATGACAGGGCCAATGTATCCCCTCAGTTTTTGGAAATGATAAAGAGTGAAATTATAAAAGTTATAACCAATTACATCGATATTGATGAGGAAGCCCTCGATATACAACTGACACGCACCAAAAGTGAGGATGGAGAGAGTATTGTGCCGGCATTGGTGGCCAATATTCCTATAAAAAGTGTAAAAACAAAAAAAATAACATAATTTGGCTGATAGTTATGAATATAGCACTGATAGCACATGATAAGAAAAAAGAACTAATGGTAGATTTTTGCATAGCATACAAGTCCATACTTCAGAACCATACCTTATATGCAACGGGTACAACGGGAACAATTATTGCTGAATCAACGGGATTAAACGTATACAAGTTTTTCCCTGGCCCCCTTGGGGGAGCTCAACAAATAGGAGCCAGGATAGCCTGCAACGAAATGGACCTGGTTATATTTTTTAGGGACCCTTTGACTGCACAGGAATATGAACCTGATGTAAATTCTATTCTTCGACTTTGTGACATCCATAATATACCTGTAGCAACAAATATTGCTACTGCAGAAATGTTAATCAAAGGTGTCGAAAGAGGGGACCTTGCATGGAGAGAATTGGTAATTAAGCAGATATAAGCTATTATAGCACATCAATGTAATTATTTTGCTCATACAGTTGATTTGCTTATCCCTCGTCGGATTAACAGGCTCTACGAGACCTTCCGCAATGTTTCTGTCATTATATGGGTCATATATAAAAAATGCGCCCTCATTATTGTTGGTTTAAGCCATGCTGTACTACAAATTACTCGGTTCAGTGACGTTAACAGTAATAAATTCTGGACTTGGACAATATAATTTAGATGAATAAAAAATGCTACTTAAGAAAGGATGTGGGTAGTATGGACGATGTTATTGTAAGGGCAAAGTACTCCCGTAATACTCCCCCTTATAGAAGAAAAAGGTTACAGGCAAAAGAAAGCAACACATTGGGGGAAATTGTAAAAAGACAAATTCTTATTTCCATACTAATATTTATTATTATTTTGAGTATTAAGAACATTAATACCTCCATAACAAATTTTATTATTGATAAGGTTAAATGGACTTTGTTGTGGAATATAGACATTAACGATATTTACAGGCAAATTAATAATATAATTGAGGGTGAAGAAAACACAGGATACGAAAATAATAGCCCAATGGAAAACGATAATCAAACTAAAAATGAAAAACAAATACAAGATGAAAATTCCTCTGAAAATAGTGAAAGTATTGAACTTGAGTTCATATTGCCTATAGAAGGAGTGGTTTCATCATATTTTGGTGAAAGAATTGACCCCGTTACTAATAAAATTAAGTTTCACAGCGGTATAGATATTGAAGGGGATGAAAGTTCTCAAATTAAAGCAGTTGAAGATGGTGAGGTAATAGAAATATCCGAGCACCGTATGTATGGTAAATATGTAAAGATAAGACATTTAGGGGGAATAATAAGTTTATATGCCCATTGCTCAAGAATTCTGATAGAAGAAGGGATGAAAGCCAGTAAAGGCGATATAATAGCGGAAGTTGGAAATACCGGTGTTTCCACAGGTACTCATCTGCACTTTGAAGTGTGGAAAGATGGGAAACCTGTGGACCCCCTTGAATTTATAAAAGTGCCGATAAAAACAGATAATAAAAATGAAGTACTTTGAAAGTCTCTTATTTGCTCTTATATCAATATCACTACATGAGGCGGCCCATATTATTACTGCTGTAATTTTGGGAATTAAAGTAAATGGTATAAGAGTTTTACCGGTTGGTTTAAACGCAATTATTGAAGAAGATTTTAGTCCCCTATGGAAGAAAGTATTGGTTTATTTAAGCGGGCCGGCAGCAAATGGAATATTGTATGTAGCAGGCATATTAGCTTTGAAATATATGTATGCAGCAAACATATATGGATGCAAATACATAACAGTAATGTCGGCTTATAAAATTAATATAATGAATTTTATAAATGTAAATTTGTACCTTACGATATTTAACATTTTACCTGTTGTACCTCTGGACGGAAGCAGGATACTTATTAATATACTAATATCCGGAAAAGGTATTTACGTTGCTCATAAGTATATAAAGAAGTTATCTGCAGTTTTTGCTATAGTTTTTATATTTATTGGTTTTATTCAGTTATTTTATTCTTCTTTTTTCAATTATAGTTTAATAACTATAGGTATATATATAATTATTCAAATAATATCGAAAGGGGCTGAGGCAGCTTTTATGAATATGAAACAAATAATTTTCCGACGCTCAAGACTGTTAAAAAAAGGTATATACCCAGTGAGGGATTTAGTGGCTGTAAAAACTATGCCTCTTGGGGATGTTTTGAAAAATATGGATTTCGATAGGTTTCATATTATCTATGTCTTGGACGAAAACTTCAGGATTTTGAAAATGTATACGGAACAGGAGATAGTAGATGCAGTTATCAATTATAATTCGGAAATAACCTTTGAGGAATTTATCAGGAAAGTTCAATAGATAAAGCAAAGCATATGGCCAAACTTTATATGAATTTTACTGTGTAGATTTTTGTAGAAATGTGATATAATAAATTAAAAATATATAATGCGAAGGATGAAATAAATGGGAAAAAACAACAAGAATAGCAAAAAGGTGAAGCTCACAAGAAATAAAATCAGACTTGTAGTAATTACTGCAGTCGTGTTTTTTATAATCGGCTTTGGTTTTTCATATTTAGTGAGTAGTTTTAATGCAAGGAAGGATTTACCTGATGGCACGGCCAGTCCCAATGATATTGAAAGGACTCAGGATACTACTCTAAAGGATGGAGAAAATACTGGTAGAACTAATGATACGGGAAATAAACAATCGGGTGGGAAAAATAGTAAGGAAGATGAACGGGATACATCTAAAGTTGGTGAAAATTCTCATGCCCAACTACCTACCAATCCTACAACTCCAAATGTTGAAAAACTGAATATTGATGCATTGGAAAAACTTGACAACGAAAAACTTTCCTGGTGGATTAGGCTCAATAGTGAAAATAAGCCCTCAACCATACCAGATGACATAAGGAATCTCATTAGCAAATATGATGGAGTATTCCAGGGAGATACTTCAGAAAAAGTTGTTTACTTGACTTTTGATGAAGGGTATGAAAATGGTTATACTCCAAAGATATTGGATACTCTTAAGGAGAATAATGTAAAAACCATATTTTTTGTCACAGGGCCCTATATAGAAAAGAACCCTGATCTTGTAAAAAGAATGCTGGATGAAGGGCACCAGGTGGGTAGCCATACAGTTAACCATCCAAGTCTGCCTGATCTTAGCTATGAAGAATTGGAGAATGAGCTTTTAGGTCTGGAGAATAAGTTTTATGAAAAATTCGGAGTGGGGTTTAAATACATGAGACCTCCTTCAGGGGAATATAGTGAGAGAGTGCTTGCCGCAGCGCAACAGCTTGGTTACAAAACAGTATTCTGGAGTTTTGCCTATGATGACTGGTATACAGATAAGATAAGAGGGGCAGATTATGCTTACAACAAGGTTATGGAAAACCTGCACAATGGTGCGGTGCTGCTCCTCCATGCAGTATCGAAGGATAATGCTGATGCCTTGGACAGGATTATAAAGGATATAAAGGCCCAAGGGTATGAGATAAAGCCTTTTGATCTATAAAATAACTTTTTTCAGGTATTAAGTATCTCATATATTTTAAGTACCTTATCAACAATAACTTTACGTTCATTTTTCAACAAGGGTCTAACTATGGCAAGGGTTTCTACAAGCTTATTTTTGTTTAGTTTTCCATTCCTTGCTGAAATTAGCTGTTGTTTTAGCTTTTTATAGGTATTGATATATATGGCGCTTTTATCAACCATTTCTTTAAGACTATTTCCCCGGTAGTTGTTACTGTTAGGCAAATAGTCGGCAATTACCCTTATGACTTCTCCAAAAACGGATATGTTATTATAAGCCCTTTTCCCTGGTGTATAACTGTTTCGCGTATTTGGGTCTTTTAATATATTACGGATTTTATCTGCGGCATAGATAGCATTGGCAATACTCTGAAGATTTTTGCGTTTATCCACTATATTTCACCAACCTAAATGTCTATATATTTTCTATGATTTATTTTACGTAAGAGTAAGAATTAAAGTTACAATTGCAATGAAAAGACATACCAGGTTATAACCGAATGTAAAAAATAATCAAGGAGCGTAAAATCCGGACTTAAAAGTGGCCAAATAAGGTTGTGGAAACTTTTTTATAAATCGAAGCGAAGTTTCACAAAATTATTGAAATTAATTAAATATAGCACTATAATATAGATAATGTAAAGTTAAGACTGCATTATCTATATTTTTGTAATTTGAATATACGCGAATATACGCCAAAAACGGTCGTCATTGTTTTAAACTAAAATTTTTGTAAAGGGACGAGGTTTAGTATGAGTTATAAGAGTTTTGACGAAATAAACGAGAAAATAAAAACAGGAAAGGCTGTTGTGGTTACTGCTGAAGAGATAATTGATATAGTGGTTGAAAAAGGCGTAAAGCAAACTGCTAAGGAAGTGGATGTGGTTACAACAGCTACATTTGGACCCATGTGTTCAAGTGGGATGTTTATAAATTTCGGGCATTCCGACCCACCCATTAAGATGAGCAAGGTATGGTTGAATGATGTCCCGGCTTATGCAGGTATAGCAGCCGTTGATGCATATATAGGAGCAACCGAACTTTCAGAATCCAAAGGCATGGAGTATGGGGGTGCCCATGTTATTGAAGATTTTATTGCCGGAAAGAATATAAGTTTATGCGCTGAGTCATACGGCACTCATTGCTATCCAAGGAAGGAAATATCAACCTACATAAATAAGTACAATGTTAACCAGGCATATATGTTTAATCCGAGAAATGCATACCAAAACTATAACGCTGCTACAAATTCGTCGGACAGAATAATGTATACTTATATGGGCACGCTTTTACCCCGCTGCAATAATGTGACCTATTCCACTTCAGGGCAGTTAAGCCCCCTCCTAAATGATCCTTTTTACAGGACCATTGGCATAGGTACCAGGGTGTTTATAGGAGGAACACAGGGGTATGTAGCGTGGGAAGGGACTCAGCACAATCCCTGCCAGAAGAGGGGAGATAACGGCGTACCTATAGGTTCTGCAGGAACACTGGCGCTTATAGGCGATGCAAAGCAAATGGACAGAAGATTTATAAGGGCTGCCATATTCCAGCAATATGGAGTTACATTGTTTGTTGGTGTAGGTATTCCTATACCCATACTTGACGAAGATATGGTTGAAAAGACTGCTGTAAGGAACAGGGACATATTTACCAATGTGTTGGATTACAGTGTATCTTCCGGACCCAGGCCTATTCTAAAGCAGGTTTCATACGAAGAATTAATGAGCGGCAGTATTGAATTAAATGGAAAGAAAGTGCCTACTGCTCCATTGTCAAGTGTTAGAAAGGCCAGGGAAATTGCAGGGCTTCTCAAGGAAATGATAAAAAGAGGCGAGTTCTTTATCACGGAACCTGTGGCATTTTTGCCAAAAACAAATGTTGTAAATAAACTGGAAGTTAGGGAGAATGGAAATGAAAAAGATTAAAGTTACAATGTATTTTCCTGCAAACATAATTACTAAGCCTGTAACGTACCATCTTGTAAAAGACTATAACCTTATGGTTAATATTCTAAATGCAGATGTCAGTCTGAACAAGGTTGGGAAACTGGTTGTCGATATAGAAGGAGAAGAAAAGGATATTGAGGCAGGGTTGGAATTTGTCAAAAAAGTAGGCGCAGAGTATGAAATATTCTCCAAAGCTATTATATGGAAGGAGGAAAGCTGTGTACATTGCGGCGCATGTACTGCTGTTTGCCCTTCCGGTGCTTTACAGATGGATAAAACCGATTGGCGGTTGACTTTTGACAGAGAAAAGTGCCTTATGTGCGAATTATGCGTTAAAGCCTGCCCTTTGCGTGTAATGTGTATAAAAAATGGAGGACAGAGTTAGCCGGTGAGTTTTTTCAGGTAATTTTGCAGGCTTAAGATTGGCTTGAGATTACTGGAGAGTGAGGACTATATATTGAGTTCTATGTATCAAGAAAGATTTTATAGAAACTTGTTTAAAGGTGTTAACCTGGAATTCTTCGATGTTTGTGTATATGAGACAGACTTAAGGATAGGCGCTTCTAAAAACCTATACGAGGAAGCTCTAACCGGTGTTAAAAGATATAGAAAACAAATAGAAGAATACATTAAGCAAAATCCTGACTTCTTAAAGAGCCTTGAACCTATTAAAATTGAAGAGGGGGCTCCTCTTATTGTTGAGAGAATGGGCAGGGCTGCTGAAAAAGCAGGGGTTGGGCCTATGGCAGCTGTTGCGGGCGCAATAAGTGAAATGATAGGAGTAGAGCTTTTAAAATATTCGAAAGAAGTAATAGTGGAAAACGGTGGAGACTTATTTTTAAAAACTAATGTGCCAAGAAAAGTAGGGGTTTATGCCGGAAATTCACCTTTAAGCGGGAAAATTGCGTTAAAAATATATCCTGAACAGACTCCGCTAGGGATTTGTACTTCTTCGGGTACAGTGGGCCATTCATTAAGCTTTGGAAAAGCAGATGCAGCTGTTATTGTCTCTAAAGATACATTCTTAGCTGATGCAGCTGCTACGGCAGTATGTAACAGGGTAAAAACTCCTTCCGATATACAAGATGCAATTGAATTTGCCACGAGGATAGGAGGCATAGAAGGTGTGTTGATTATTATAGGAGACAGGATAGGGGCATGGGGAGACATAGAACTGATTAGAATATAGAGTTATAGAGCAAATAACATTTAATGGTAAATGGGGTAAAGATATGAGCATTAATACTGTTAATGATTATAATGACGCAAATGATACAAAAGAGATTTTAATTGAGCATGCAATAAGAAATTCACGCATACATTTACGGGATGCAAAAAGAATAGTGGTGAAAGTCGGAACTTCCACTATAACCTATAATACAGGGAAAATAAACTTATCTACTATAGATAAGTTATCAATGGTACTTTCGGACTTAATAAACCAGGGCAGAGAGGTTGTGCTGGTTACGTCCGGTGCTATTGGGGTTGGTATTGGTAAACTAAAACTTAAAGAGAGGCCTAAAACAATCAGAGAAAAGCAGGCTGTGGCTGCGGTAGGACAATGTGAGTTAATGCATATTTACAGCAAGTTTTTCTCGGAATATGGTCATATTGTAGGACAGATACTCTTGACACGGGATGTTGTTGAGGATGAATACAGGAGAAATAATGTTATTAATACCTTTGAAACATTATTGGAAAAAGGGATAGTTCCTATTGTCAACGAAAATGACTCGGTTTGTGTAAAGGAGTTGGAAGGGGAAAACGGAGGAAACATAGTATTCGGCGACAATGATACACTATCTGCTATTGTTGCAAAACTGATAAAAGCAGATTTATTAATAATATTGACCGATATAGACGGGTTTTATGATTCCGATCCCAAGAAAAACTCTTGCTCCAAAAAGCTATCGGTCATTACTGAGATAACGGCTGATATAGAGAACTGTGCAGGGGGAGTAGGTTCAAAGCAGGGGACCGGAGGTATGGTTACAAAGCTTACAGCCGCAAAAATTGTAACTTCTGCAGGTATAAATATGGTATTAGCGAATGGAAACGATCCCTCTGTTATAATGGATATACTTAAAGGCGAAGATGTAGGAACACTGTTTGTAAGACAGGTATAAGGATATAGTCAGTTTAAATATACTTCCTTTCTATATGGCTCCCTACAAGCATTGGGTTTACATCCAATATTACTTCATCCCCTACATTTGCATTAATACCTGTTAAATCTACTACAATGTTGTAAGTGCCTATCCTTCCAAGCACACGTGCATATTTGTCACCTATATTTACATATATTTTTCTATTTAGTGATTTTATATCGTTATATATATACCTCAATATATCTATTAGCCTAAAGGTATCTCTTGATTTTTCAACTCCAAATCCGTCCAGGTAACCCACCGGTATAATTCCTATTCTTGTTGCTTTTCGGGTTTTATAAGTATTGGCGTACCCAATGTTATGATTTTTGGGTAACTCTTTGGCTTCAATAATTCTTGACTTCAAATATCCTATTTTTTGAAGTTTATATGTATTTTCAATGGGAATTCTACCTAAAAACGCCGAGCCTATTCTTACAGCATCCAGGTGCATTTGAGGAAACCTTAAAAAAGCTGACGAATTACATATATGCAGCATACCGGGGTCTAATCCCTTTTGGCGGATTAATTCGACGGCATTAATAAATCTATTGTATTGAGAATAAACATCTTTTTCTTTCCTGGAAAAAGAAAAGGAAAAATGGGAATATGTGCCTGCAACCCTAATGTTTTGCATTGTCTGCAGAAAAGTACAGGCTTCGGAAATTTCATTGGGGAGAAACCCAAAACGCCCAAATCCTATATCAATTTTCAAGTGAAAATCTACTATTTCATTGAGCTTTAAACCTGTATCATTCAGAGTAAGAGCTGATGTTATGGAACCTACAGAAGGTATTATTTTGCTCTTAACAATAAGCAAGGCCTCATCCTCAATGCTGGTCGGGGTAAGAAGAAGCACTTTGCCTGAAAATCCGTTTTCTGCTAAACAGACTGCGTCTTTAATTTCAGAGACAGCAAATAAATCTATTCCATTTTCTTGTAAAAACTTTGCAAATTCCAGCATTCCAAGGCCATAACCGTTCCCTTTTAAAACTGCGATTATTTTCGAACGTGACATACTCTTTATAATGCCGATATTTTGGCGAAGCTTGTCCTTTTCAATTATCAGCTTCTTCATTTTGATGTTCTCCCCTTGACTCATCCTTGTTTTTAATAACAAATAACCTTCTTCTTGCTTCCCGGAATATTTTTTCTCCTTTTTCTATTGCAAAATAAATGAAAGGGTTAAATACATAGTCCAATTCTCCTATAAATTCAGTAAATTTACCTCCAAAACCTTTTTTAAAACGATATAAACCGTATAAGGGGTTATTTTCATCAATATCTCCCGATACGCCCCTAAAATCGTATATGTCACAGCCACTCTCAAGAGCCCATTTAATCATTTCCCACTGCAAAAGATAGTTGGGCATTACATTTCTATACTCATTACTGCTTGCACCATACAAATACCAGCATTTATTACCATATACTACGGCGATAGTACCGGCAATCATCTTTCCCTGGTAGTAGGCAAGATAGAGTCTTATATTTTCGGGACCCAAGCAGTCAAGCATTTGTTCGAAATATGAAGGGCTTCTTACAACAAATCTGTCCCTTATGCCTGTCTCAACCATTATTTTATGGAATTCGGGGATATCCTCCTTTGAGCCTATCTTTATTTCTACTCCTTTTCTGGCGGCTAAACGTATATTGTACCTTACTTTTTGATGAAAGGACATCAATAACTCTTCTTCAATCTTATTCCTTATGTCAAGCCGGAAAACAAAGCGTGGCTGAATGCCTTCAAAATCTGTTGAATCACTTTTTACCTTAAATCCGAGCTCTTTAATTATCCTTTCAAATTCCTTATCATCTTTCTCTATATCCGGGTCTAATTTCAGTACATAACTTTTATGTGCCCGGGCTACTTCTTTTGCTTTTTCTATTAGAGCCTTTATTGTCCCGAAATCATGTATATCGCATACCGGTCCGCGGGGGGAATACATTATAGTACGGTTTATAAAGGGTATCTTTCTGATAAGAAGGCTCATGGACCCCTTGATATTTCCTCCGTCGTCTTCTACCGTAACTATTTCGTTTACCCAATTTGATTTAACTTTTGCCCACTTCACAGATTGCATGAAATGCCCTTTAGGGTGTGTTTGCAAAAACTCCTCATATTTTACTATATCAATACTCAAAACTTTTATCCTCCTCTTCTTTATTCGGCCCTTAATTCAAAACTCATTTCATGAAGCAACTCAAATACTGCAAAAACTCGTCAAAATATAAAATTGAAAACTTCTTTTCGTTATATATCATCTGTAATAGCTTGTAAAAATCGTCGCCCAATTTTTTATGAATACCGGCAAAATATATTGCGGCATCAATATAAGCAAGGCGGTAGTATTCATCTTTTGATGAGTAGCTTTTTAAATCCATATCAAAAAATTTATTGTTATAAGTACTACCCAGCTTGTCTACACTTAACATTATTGCCAAATAACTTACAATTCCTTCATCCATAAAGGGTTCATTTACCTGGTCTGTTCCAATAATTCCATAGAACCATTGGTGTAACACTTCATGATACAAAACTCGTTTAAAATCTTCTTTATCATTATCATTGAAACAACTGTCTGCTATGAAAATCATATTGGAAAATTCCATTCCCTTCAACGGTATAGAGGCTTTTACCACAAAAAGCTTTTTATAAGGGTATGGGCCTATTTTCTTACTGGCAAACAAAAACGCTTCCTTGACATATTTTGCTGCATCTTTGGAGTTTATAAAATATATTTCTGTATTATTAACTTTTTCAACATGGATAATGTTAGCATTCAAGTTACCATTCTTAACTATAGCTGCCGGGAAATCCCGCAAATTTTTTGCAGTAAAAACTACCTTTAAACCTTGTACTTCATCATTTATACTATCCTGAATCTCCTTTTCCCCTGGGGCATATACTTCAATATTTTTGTCAATGTTAAAAACTATACGGTAATTATTCATTTCATATATATAAGGGTCTCCAAAACTTGAGTTATATACAAGTATAGGCTTATCCTCCTTATATACTGCAGGAGTAATAAGGAAGTTTGTAAGAAGAATTTGATTATCGGAATAAGAAATAGTGCCGGGAATTTTATTCAGGATTATTTCATATTCTATATGTATGGAAATGAAGTCTTTAACCGGACTTTCAAGCAGACAATTATCCGAAGCATTAAGTGGATCCGGGGCCATTTGAATCTCCAACACCATGTCATTGGTTTTCCAATCCCTAACTGTTATCGGTCCGGAATATTTATCTTCTACATCTATACTTTTTATAGTTGTTTTAGTAACATTTACAGAAGGTACATATAAAAAGACGGTGTCATTAAACCTATTGCCATCCTGATAGCCGGTCTCATTAATTATATCTGTTTTATGAGTCTTATCAGTCTTATCAAGCTTTATGGTTTCTTTTACAGTAACGATATTATCAGAAAAACTTACATCAGCTTCAATATTGTATATATCGGCATTTTCTTCGTTTATATTATTATAACCGGATATCTTATAAATATCATCGGTGTTGGCCATGGTTTCATTACCCAACACATGTGTAAACAAGGCCAAAACCCCAATTATTGCTATAACTTCGCTTACTATAGCTATTGCAACCAGAGTGGCAATACGTTTTTTCATTTGCCTGCAACCCCTTATATAAGTTAATAAAATTATAGCATGCTTATTTCATAAGTGTCAAAAATTATTTAATTAGGCATGCATATTGAAAAGTGAAGTTTAATTGAGTATACTTTTAATTAAGGACAAGCAGGCATAAGTGATACAAATATTACTTTAATTATATATTTTGGATTGCAATGGGGGTTCTATGGAAGATAGTGCCATTAAGAAGTTTTTTGGAGATAGGTACAATATTTTAATAATACTTATACTGTTGATAGTTTGTGCCATTATATACAAGTTGGCCAATTTGCAAATTATTCATGGAAATGAATACTACGAACGTTCTCAGTATAAACTTTTACTTGAAAGAAGAATTATGCCTGCTAGAGGAAGTATACTTGACAGGAATGGGGTACCTATTGCAATAAACCGTGCAGGTTATAACGTTTATATAGTCAATGCAAGGCTTAAACAAGAAGAATTAAATGAAATGCTGTTAAAATTATATAACATATTTGAAAAAAATGGTGATATTTTTAATAAAAGCCTTAGTAAATATTTAACTTTTGACCCGGTTGATTTCGGCAGCGAGTTGAAAAAATCCGAAGACAGGCCTGAAAAATGGGCAAAAGACAATGGCATAGAGATTGATACAAAAACGCCTATTACTCCTGAAAAATTGTTTAAAACTCTAAGGGAACTCTATAATATAGATAAAAAATACACCGATGAAGAAGCATACAAAATAATTACAATGAGGTATGAAGTAAGAGGTTTTACCTCTTATGACCCTGTTTTACTGGCAAAAGATGTTTCAATAGAAACTGTGGCGGAAATTGAAGAAAAACATCACATATTCAGGGGAGTAACAACTGAAATTGAATACTTGAGGGAATATGTAAATGCTGATTTGGCATGCCATGTAATTGGCTATGTAAGAGGTATAGATGCAGAGACGTACAACAAACTTAAGGGTGAAGGGTACGGAATTAATGATATAATCGGAAAATCCGGAATAGAGTATGCTGCTGAAAAGGAATTAAGAGGAAAACCAGGGAAAAAGAAGGTGGAGGTAGATATACGAGGTCGCTTGACAAAAGTGGTTGAGGAGACACCTGCAATTCCCGGAAACAATATAGTACTCACCCTCGATATGAATCTTCAAAAAATAGCAGTTGAAGCCCTTGAAAGAAGAATAAAGGAAATCAGGGAACTGAATGGGCCATATCATTATCACGATGCTTTCGCCGGAGCTGTAGTAGCCTTGGATGTAAACAGCGGGGAGATACTTGCCATGGCCAGTTACCCCGGATATGACCCTTCCATTTTTCTAGCAGGTCCTGAAGATAAAGAAGCACAACAAGCAATCAGAGATTTGAACGATCCGGCAAAAACCCACGTTACTTCTGAATTTAACAGGGCTATAGCAGGAAGATATGCGCCAGGTTCCACATTTAAACCACTTGTCGCTATTGCAGCTCTTGAAGAAGGTGTAATTACTCCGACGACTACCATATATGACAGGGGTTATGTATACTATGATGGTATGAGATTTACCTGCATGGATTGGCGGAATGGGTATGGCGCCCATGGGGCTATTACTTTAAGCAGGGCTTTGGCTGTTTCCTGCAATATATTTTTTCACGAAATTGGAGTAATGACAGGAATAGATAACATTGATAAATGGGCAAAACTTTTCGGACTCGGAGAAAAAACAGGTATCGAAATTCCCGGCGAGCAGAAAGGTATCCGTTCAAATAAAGAATATAAAAAACAGGTTTCGCCTTATATATGGGGAAAGGCTGATACAGCTTCTTCATCAATAGGACAGCTTTATCATGAATATACTCCACTTCAGCTTGCAAACTATGTAGCAACTATTGCTAATGGGGGTAAAAAGTATAAACCTCACCTGATAAAATATATAACAGAATATAACGGTAAACTAATAAAAGAAACAGAAATTGAATACGAAGAAATACCTGTAAGTGATAAAACCATTGAAGCAGTAAAAATAGGTATGATTGCTGTTGCAAATTCAGTAGATGGAACAGCAGTTCATATATTTAGGGATTTACCCTATAAAGTTGGTGCAAAAACAGGTACTGCCGAGGCTTATAAAGAAGGCCAATCAAATAATGGAGTGTTTATCTGCTACGCACCTGCCGAACTGGACAAAACACCTCAAATTGCTGTTGCAGTGGTTATTGAGCATGGTGTATACGGTATGTATGCAGCTCCTATTGCCCGGGAAATAATTACAGAATACTTCAAACAGCAAAGCCAGGATGATAAAGGTATTAAAGCTGTGCCTGGAATACCTGTTTTTACACCATAGGATATATCTATTCCTCGTCTCCATATACGTGACCGCTGGGCCCGTGTATATTACAGTATTCACCTGCAGGCAGTTCATAAACCCAATCCAAAGGATATGGATCCCAAGGTTTTAGAGGTCTGAAGGGTATTATCCTTTGTATGAAAATTTTTTCTATAACAGACTCAGCAGGACAGTACGGACCGGCAAGGAGGTTTCGTCCCCATATATCTTTTGCATCTTTGCAAACTTTTGCCGAAACGTGTACATCACAAGACTCAGAAGGCTCGGTACCTTTGATGAAATATTCTTCAAAAGATGCATCCCCTCTTGGGTCCTGGGTACATAAATCAGTGGCCAACTTCCCTGAATAAACACATATCCTTTTTTTTACTATGTTGTCCGGCATAGGGAAGTCGACAGGTTCCTTATTCTGGTGAATTTTGTGCATTACCGCATTCCATATTAATGCCGCAGGGTTATCATTATTTGGAACTCCTTCTATAGGAGTAGGCTTATCGTAACCATACCACACAGCACCTACATAATAAGTAGAATAGCCGATAAACCACCTATCTTTATCATCATCGGTAGTACCTGTTTTACCGGCTGTAGGTATAACTTGATTCTTTGAGTTTGTTATTGTTCCAAGCCTTGCAGCGGTACCACCCAATTCTCCAGGCCTTCTGCTGGGCCTGCATACATCCTTCATCATGTCGGTCATTAAAAAGGCGGTTGCTTCATCGTATACCACATTAAAATCGGGTTTCTTTTCCAGAATAATATTACCGTTTGAATCTGTTACTTTAGTATATGAAATAGGTTCATAATACACTCCCCTGTTTGCAAAAGGCACATATGCAGCAGCCATTTGCAGGGGGCTTACGCCCTTTTCAAGGCCTCCCAGCGCTATTGAGAGATTTTTCTGATTACGCTCAATCCCAGCTTTTTTCAAATACTCTAGGGGGATATTAGGATTACCGAACTGCATGTAAATTTTTGCAGCCGGAACATTTACCGAACGCTTTATAGCATAACGTACAGTCATTAAACCCTCAAAGCTTCTTGTGTAATTCTCAGGATATCTTGGCTTATCTTCACCTAAAAAGTATACAGGAACATCATCTAATACTGTTGCAGGAGTTATCATTCGCCTGTCTATGGCAGGAGCATACACTGCTAATGGTTTGAAACTTGAACCTGCAGGTCTTTCTATTGATGTTGCCCGATTAAGAATATTGCTTGCAGTCTTTTCTCCATAACCTCCGCGGATGGCAAGTATATGTCCGTTCGAGGGGTCCATTATTACCATGCCTGCCTGTGGATGCTGTGTTACTTTTGGATTTTCATGAAAATATTTATCATCCATGAAAACATTATCCATAACTTTCTGGATGTAAGGGTCCATTGTGGTATAAATCCTTACGCCGTAGTTATATATAGTTGTGAGGGCCATTTGCTCTGACATGCCTTTTTGTTCCATCAGGTCATTGGTGACTTCTTTTACTACATAATCCACAAAATAGCTTTGTACAGGTATATTCTTCTCGGCATCACCTTTTTCGGCAAACTTAAGCTCCTCGTTAATAGCCTCATCATATTCATTTTGGTCAATCCAGCCTAATTCCAACATTTTGTTCAATATTAGCTGTTGTCTTTTTATTGCGTTTTCCCTGCCTTTTTCAGTAAAAGGGTCATATGTTGCGGGACTATTGGTAATTCCGGCAAGAAGTGCGCATTCCGCAAGAGAAAGCTCCCCTACATCCTTATTAAAATACATTTTTGATGCAGACTGGACCCCATAGCACCCATTTCCCATATAGATAAGGTTCATATAAAGCTCCAGAATCTGCCACTTGTCAAGGCGCCTCTCAAGCTGTATGGCAAGCCATTGCTCCTGGACTTTTCTTTCGAGGCGTCTTTCTGTTCTTCCCGTAATATTCCTTATTACCTGTTGTGTAATAGTACTTCCTCCATGGGTTGGATTGCCCCTGTTTAATACAAATTCCACAATTGCACTGCCTATGCGTCTTAAGTCTACCCCAAAATGCTTAAAAAAACGCTCATCTTCAATAGAGACAAGAGCCTGCCATAGATACTCCGGTACATCTTTATAATATACAACCTCCCTGTTTATGTTTTCCGAACCTGTAAACCTTGCTATCTCATTGCCCTGTGAGTCATACACATAAGAGGTTTCCTTTTTAATTTCAATCTGCTCTCTTGTTATAGGTTCAGCGGTCCTGATATATCCTAGCATTGCTCCTCCAAGTACCCCTGCACCTGCACAACCTATGACAATAACTAACAGTATAAGTGTTTTTAATGCTGTCAAAGCAAATTTACCAACAACTACGGGTTTTATATTTGTCAATTTCTTTATGATGCCACTTATTCCTTTTTTTCTTTTTTGCTTCTTTGCAGCTCCTCTTAAAGTAGCTGCTTTTTTTGGAACCATATCCGCCTCCTGTATATTCTCCGGTGTATTAATAATCTTGCAATAATCTTGTTTATTTCTATCTTGGTAATTACAATTATAACATAAAAATTTACTATGTAGTAATAAAATTAAGACAATACTATTACAAATTATTGACAATATTTGCTGTGATTTATTCTAAGATGCCTTTCACAAAAATCTCTTAATATTCATATAATGATTTTTGCAGGGGGTTTATATGAATGTCGATAAAAAACACTATGTTATATAGGCGCTTTTGGTATGTAAAAAAGCGTTATAGAGGGAAGATACATATTCACTTTTTAACAGTAGGCATAATAATTATATTCTTTATTCTTGCTAAATATACCGGTCATGTTTTTATCCCTTATATTGATGAATTTTCGGAATACAGGGTAAAATCGGTTTTAAATATTGCAATTTATGATGTTGTCAGAGAAAACTTTTTATTAGATGGGCTTGCTTTTGAAGACCTGGTAAAAATAAGCAAAGATGTTGACGGCAATATTACTGCAATTACCATGAACAGCGTGAAGGTTAATGAAATAACTGCAAAACTGTCCCGCGAAATCCAACATAGGATTAATTCAATTGGTGAAATAAGAATTAAAGTACCTTTTGGAGCTTTGTTTGGCGATACTATTTTCTATAATATGGGACCGGATGTAAATATTAATTTAAGGCAATATGGAAACATAGAGACAGAATTTACATCCGAATTTACCGGGGCAGGTATAAATCAGACTAAACATAGAATTGTCCTGGTTGTAAAAGTAAATTTCGGGGTGAGTGCAGCTTTTATTAAAAAAAAATGTAATATGGTTACTACTGTACCCATAGCAGAAACTGTAATTGTTGGTAAAACTCCTTACATGTTTTTTGAAACAAAAAATGAAAATTCTCCATGAAACGGGAAAGGGAAACTACTTGAAGTATCGTTGCTAATCTTTCTGGTTACCGGACGGACTAATCATGTTACATTTGCCATTGAAAAATGCACCTTCTTCAGTAACAAAACTCATGGCTTCAACATCCCCATGCAAGCGGGCTGATGAACAAAGCCTCACCATGTATTTTGAATAAATGTTTCCATCGACTGTACCTGAAATTTGAATGTTATTTCCATAAATATTTCCGTTTACCTGAGCAGTTTCTCCTATAACAATATCTTCAGCAGCTTTTATGTCACCCTTTACCTTTCCGTCAATCCTTATTGCACCCTCACAATTAACATTGCCTTCAAACACTGAATTTTCCCCTATTAATGAATCAAAACTCCTGCTTGTGCTTGGGCCGGTAGTTTTGCCTTTAAACATTTCATACTTCTCCTCTCATTTATGTTTGTTTGGTTGCAATACTGAATTTTGATGCTGTTTACCCGGTGCTAAAATTTTTATAAAAAAATCATCTGCTCAAATATTTATATGGGTCAATTGGTTCACCATTAATATGTATCTCAAAATGCAGGTGGGAGCCGGTTGTTCTACCGCTGCTGCCGACTCTTGCTATAATATCACCCTTTTTTACTGTTTGACCTTTTTTTACTAGCAATTTTGAGGCATGGCCGTATACAGTGCTGATGCCGTTACCATGGTCGATAATAACCGTTTGGCCTAACTCATTGTAATATCCGGATAAAATAACTTTGCCGCTGGCAGAAGCTTTTATGCTTGTACCGTATGGAGCAGCAATATCAATACCGTTATGATAGGCTCTTCTAAAGGTAATTGGATCCAACCTGTAACCGAATTTCGATGTAATATTTCCTATAACAGGCCAAAGTGTAGGGAGAGAATTAAGATATTCGGTTAATTTCTTTTCCATTTCGGTTAAATCAATAAGGTTTTCGTCTTTTTGCTTATTAATTTCGTTGAGGGCAGTTAAAATCTCATTTAATTCATTAATATCTTTTACAAATGAAGATGAACTTGCAGTGCTTGAACGACTTGCAAGTCCGGCATTTATACGCCCGGATACATAATTGTCTATAATATCTTTGAATTTTTCTATATACTCGGATATATTAATATTTGAAGAGTTTTCCTCTTTTATTAAAGCATTTATTTCTTCGATTTTCTCACTCAAAAGAGTTTCCTGCTGGCCAGTTAAAGCATAAAGCTTGTCCATACTGGATTTTAGAGCCATATTTTCGCCTACTATACTGGAAATATATAAATAGAAATAAATGGTAAAAGCTGCTAATAATACAATAATTATTACTGCAATTTTTGTGTACACACGTGAAATCCTGATTGTTTTTACTTTGTCGGATGAATGAGGCACCAGCATGATTGTAAAGTATTTTTTTTGTTCTTTCATGTTCTTGTCTGATTTTAGAACCCTGCTTTTCTTCAAAACCCAATGAAGTTTTATTGTCCTGTTTAACTCAATCAGTCCGATTTTTACTTTTTTCATTAAGTTATGTATTATTTTAACACAATATTTAAAATGATTCTTAGATGATTTTATCAATGGACCTATTAATGATTTTACTGTAAATACCAGGTCTTTATTTTGTTTTTTGTTGGCATTAGGTTTAGCCGGCAATTTATTTTCATGAGTAACTTTATATATCATTTTACACATCCTTAAGTGTTTATTATTTATTATTTATGTAGCAATTTATTTTTTTATTTATATGCTTTAATTTATGTCATTTAATTGCTTATTATTTAAATATGTCATATAAAAGTATTTTTTTGTAATATTAAGATTATATTTCATTTATATTACCTTACTATATTTTACACAAATTAAGATAATAATTCCATAGGAAATTTAAAAAATTTTTTTAATTTGTGTTAAAATATTTAAGCAAAGTATTGAAAATAAGAGAATTGACAACAAAAAGTATGAAAAACAAAAGAATCAACAACAAAATTGGGAAATTATATTGAGGTGTGTAAATGACAGTTGTAGAAAAAAATGAGGATTATGTTTTGGAAATTACGGATGTTAATCATGAAGGACAGGGAGTAGGACATATTAACGGTTTTGCTGTTTTTGTGGATGGAGCGCTCATTGGAGAAAAAGTAAAGATTAAAATTATAAAAGTACTGAAGAATTACGGGGTAGGAAAACTTCTGGAGATTCAACGTCCCAGCCCTGTGAGAACAAAACCGTTTTGTCCGGTCTATAAACGCTGTGGAGGCTGCAGCCTGCAGCATATGGATTATAATGCGCAGCTGGAATTCAAGACAAAGCTGGTTAAAGAAACACTCAAAAGAATAGGAAAGATTAATAATGCTGATGTTTTAGTCCAGGATACCATAGGGATGAAATATCCGCTTAAATACAGGAATAAGGCACAGTACCCGGTGGGAATGAAAAATGGGAGACCGGTGATAGGTTTCTATGCCAAAAGAAGCCATGATATTATTGATGGGGGGAATTGCGACATTCAGGAGCCTGTCGGGAATATAATACGGGAAATATTTAGAAGGTTTATTGAAGAGAATAAAATAAGTGTATATGATGAAATAAGTCATAAAGGGTTAATAAGGCATTTAATGATCAGGTCAGGATTCAGGACAGGAGAAATAATGGTGGTAATAGTGATAAATGGAACCGACCTTCCCCAAAAGAGAAACCTGGTTAATTCCCTGTTGACTGGAGTTCCGGCAATAGAGAGTATAGTATTAAATATTAACACTTCAAAAACAAATGTAATACTTGGAGAGAAAAATATAAAAATATACGGTAAAGACACTATTACGGATTATATAGGGAATTTTAAATTCCATATATCACCGCTGTCTTTTTTCCAGGTAAACCCTGTCCAGACAGAAGTGTTATATAACAAGGCTTTGGAGTTTGCATCCCTTTCAGGATCCGAGACAGTCTTTGATTTATATTGCGGAACAGGTACAATTGCTTTATTTATGGCCCAGAAGGCTAAAAAAGTATACGGCGTAGAAGTGGTGGAGGAGGCTGTTGCTGATGCGCGTAATAATGCATGTGCTAATGGGGTGCATAATGTAGAATTTATAGCCGGGGAGGTTGAAAAGGTGATTCCCGAACTTTATGAAAATGGGGTAAGGGCCGATGTCGTGGTGGTGGACCCGCCAAGGAAGGGATGCGATGCTTCTTTGCTGGAGACTATAGTGCATATGGGGCCTGAAAGGATAGTATATGTATCATGTAATCCGGCAACGCTGGCAAGGGATTTGATGTACCTGGAGGAGAGGGGGTATAGGATGGGCGAAGTGCAACCGGTGGATATGTTTCCATGGACGGTGCATACAGAAAGCGTTGCGAGAATTGAGAGGGCGACAGGCTGATGAATAAAGGGTTACAGGCGATTTGCAAAGTTGCAGGTTTTGGGTAACCCTTGAGTGTATAAAAAAGATATCATTCCCAAATCCAATAAACGAAATAAAAAAGGTAATTTTATTAAGCACAAGTATTATTGGCGGGCTCAGATAAATCTCATTTTCCATTTACAAGTATGCTGTTCTTGATTATAATAATAGCATACTTGTAAAAGGCAGGTGCCACAATTGGATTACTCAAAACAACTGGAAGAATTAATTTTAAAAAATGATGGTATTGTTTTTACTAAGACCGTGAGTGAGGCAGGTATCCCAAGAACTTATCTTTCTGAATTTGTAAAACGAGGAAGTTTAGAAAGATTGGAACGTGGTGTGTATATTTTAAAAGATTGTCATGATGATGAAATGTACCGTTTGCAGGGCAAATTTACACAAGCTGTTTTTTCTCATGAAACAGCCTTGTTTTTGCATGATTTGACCGATAGAGACCCGCTCCAATACTCAGTAACTGTCAAGGCAGGATACAATGCGAAAAATATAAAGGATAGCGGAGTAAAGGTCTATTCTATCAAAAAGGATTTATACGATTTAGGGCTTATCACTGCAAAGACCCCATTTAATCGTTTAGTGAAAACCTATAATATGGAGAGGACAATTTGTGATATTATTCGAAGCCGGAGTCAAATGGATATTGAAATTTTAACAGACGCTTTAAAAAGATATACAAAACGCAAAGACAAGAACCTTCCACAGCTTATGCGTTATGCAGATAAATTTAGGATCACCATTGTTTTGCGAAAATACCTGGAGGTGCTGCTATGAAATCATCAACGCAGCTAAAAGCACTGATTCGCAATTTGGCAAAAGAGAAGAACATCAATGCCCAGATTTTGATGCGCAACTATATGTTTGAAAGACTGTTGGAACGCATCTCATTATCAAAGTATCGTTCCAAGTTTGTGTTAAAAGGGGGGATGCTTGTTGCAGCTATGGTGGGACTCGATGCCCGTTCTACTATGGACATGGATGCAACAATCAAAGGCTATCCCCTTTCAGAAGAAACTATTAAAGAAGTTTTTGAAAATATCCTGGCTGTGCCGATTGATGATGGTACACAGATGAGAATTAAGGGTATTGAGGCGATTCGTGACGAAGCAGATTACAATGGCTTGCGAGTATCCATAGAAGCCCTGTTTGATGGGATTCATACACCTCTAAAGATTGATATAACGGCAGGAGATAAAATAACACCGAGAGAAATATTATACCGATTTAACCTCATGTTCGAAGAACGCCAGATCGATATTTTTGCTTATAACCTTGAAACAGTGCTTGCAGAAAAATTGGAAACGATTATTTCCCGCGGCACAACCAACACTCGCATGAGGGATTTCTACGATATATACATATTGCAAAAAATGCATTCGGAAATCTTGGATAAAGAACTGCTTGCGAAAGCTCTTGTGTCAACCTCAATAAACCGTGGCACATATGGTGTTCTGGCAGAGGGCCAAACTATTATAAATGAAGTTTCAAAAGATATTTTCATGCAAAAGTTATGGGAGAATTATCGCAAGAAATACAGCTATGCAGAAGATATTCGCTGGGATGAAGTTATAGTAGCGGTTAATGAAATTTGGCAAGTCGCAAAGGTTTAGAGGCCTGGCTGATAACCAGAAATACCAAGAAAAGTCTTTATGGAATGAAGGCAGGAGGAGTGTATGACGCATAAATTCGAACCAAAACTTTTGCCCTTCTGGTCAATGTGCTTCATGAGATTGAAGATAGAATGAAATTTATTGCAGAAGTTAAACGGGTATTAAAGCCGGAAGGTAAAGTAGCAACTATTAATTGGGAAAAAATGAAAATGAGGCCACCAAGTTGATTTTAGATAACCCTTGAGTGCACAAAAAAGATAATTAAATAAGAAATAAGAATCAAAATGAAGAATAACATTTCCTTGCATAATTTTGGACAAGAGGATAAAATGGTAGTAACTATATTTTAACAAATAGTATAGGCATTATGGGTATTTTGAATTGGGTGGATTGGTTCAAGAAAAAATGGGTATTGGGAAGTAACGAAAGATGGAATATAATGAGCTTTTTGAAAAATACCGGAGGCTGCTGGAGGAAAATCAAAGGTTATTGGCTGAAAATGAAAACTTAAGAAAACAGCTTGGATTATCATTACCGGTACCCTGTACTGAAAATGATGTTGAAGCCTCAATAGAGGTAAATGACATCCAGACAGTTGAGGCAGTCAAACCAGGACATGTAACCAATAGTAGCACCCCGGAGGATAAAATTAACCTGTTTATGTCGTTGTTTAGAGGCAGGGATGATGTCTATGCAAAAAGGTGGCAAAGCAAAGAGGGTAAATCGGGGTATTCTCCCGTATGTTTGAATGAGTGGGCAAGAGGAATTTGCAATAAGCCAAAGATTAAATGCTCCGAATGCAATAATAAAAACTATGCAGCTTTGGACTTTGCAGCAATAGATAAGCATCTCAGGGGCAAAGATGTTTTTGGCATATATCCTATGTTGCCTGATGAAACCTGCTATCTCCTTGCTATCGATTTCGATGATGAAGGCTGGGAAAAAGATATATCAGCTTTAAGGGATATCTGTGCAGAAAAAAATATTCCAATTGCAGTTGAACGTTCTCGTTCAGGGAATGGAGCGCATGTATGGTTCTTTTTTAATGACAAGGTAAATGCTGCATCGGCCAGAAAATTTGGTACGGCACTTCTTACGCATGCAATGGCCAAAAGACATGAAATTAAATTTACTTCATACGACCGCTTGTTTCCAAACCAGGATACACTTCCTAAAGGCGGTCTTGGGAATCTTATCGCATTACCTTTACAATTAAATGCACGCAGAAACAACAACAGTGTTTTTATAGATGAAAATCTCCGGCCCTATGAGGATCAGTGGAATTTTTTGAGCAGTATTCGAAAGCTCAGTGAAAGTGAAATTGACTTATACATTTCTCAACTATGCAGTGGCAGTGAATTGGGTGATTTAAGACAGAATGAAGATGAAGAATGCAAGCCATGGGAGAGAAGCAAGACAAATTATAAATTAAGCAAGTCCGATTTCCCAGTCACTGTTTATATAACCAAAGCAAATATGCTTTACATTAGTAAAAATCGCTTTTCACATAAAGCATTGAATATTATTAAACGTCTGGCAGCCTTTAAAAACTCTGACTTTTATAAGGCTCAAGCTATGAGATTGCCGACTTTTGATAAGCCCAGAATTATTTCCTTATCTGACGAGACGCCTGAGTACTTGTGTCTTCCAAGGGGATGTGAGCTTGATCTGATAAACCTGTTTAATGCTCACAAGGTGGATGTTAAATGGGTTGATAAAAGCTATTCAGGAAAACGGATTGACGTTGAATTCAACGGCCGGCTTCGTGATGAGCAGGAAGATGCTGTTAATTCCATGATACAATATGACATCGGTGTATTATCGGCAACAACTGCATTTGGTAAAACCGTTATTGGAGCGAAAATTATATCAGTAAAAAAGGTAAATACTCTTATACTTGTTCATACTCAGCAATTATTAGAGCAGTGGAAGGAACGTTTGAACCAGTTTCTTGTAATCAACGAAGATCTTCCTTCTGATGAGATTAAGAAAAGAGGCAGGAAAAAGAGCAGAAGTCTTATTGGTCAGCTAGGGGGAGGAAAAAACAATCTAAGTGGCATTATTGATATCGCTATTATGCAGTCATTGGTAAAGGGAGATGAGGTTAAGGACTTTATCCGCAACTACGGCATGGTGATAGTAGATGAATGCCATCATGTTCCCGCATTTAGTTTCGAACAGATATTGAAAAACGTAGATAGCAAATATGTTTACGGATTAACTGCAACTCCGGTAAGGCAGGATGGACACCACCCCATCATATTCATGCATTGCGGTCCGGTCAGGTATAAAGTGGATGCTAGAAAGCAAGCTGAAAAAAGACCTTTTGAGCATTATGTCATTCCGCGCTTTACTCCTTTCAGAAAGCCTATCAGCCAGGATGAAAAGGAATGGTCTATTGGACAAATTTATGCTGAAATCAGCACCAGTCAAATCCGTAACAAATTAATTGTTGATGATGTTATTAAAAGCGTAAATGAGGGTCGCAATCCCATTGTTCTAACTGAAAGAACTGCACATGTTGAGGTGATTGTAAACGCTTTAAAGGAAGCACTTCCAAATGTTATTACATTAACCGGAGGCATGTCTGCAAAGGAAAGAAAAGCTGCACTTGAAAGACTTTCAAGTATACCAGCAGAGAGTAATTTTGTCATAGTTGCAACCGGTAAATTTGTTGGCGAGGGTTTTGATGAACCAAGACTTGATACTTTGTTTCTTGCGATGCCTGTAGCTTGGAAGGGTACAGTTCAACAGTACGCGGGCAGGCTCCACAGATTATATCAAAATAAGAGTGAAGTTCAGATTTATGATTATGTGGATGTTCATGTAGGCGTACTTGAAAGAATGTATCAAAAAAGATTGAAGGGCTACGCCTCTATCGGATACTCAGCCAGAGGAGACTGCAAACCTTTTGAGTCTATTAATGCAATTTTTGACAATAAAAACTTCCTGACAGTTTTCAGCAATGATATTTCGTCTGCTAAATCAGACATTGTCATTGTCAGTCCTTATATCACCAAAAAGCGTTTAAGCCAGATGTTAAGTATTCTTATGACCGGGATTAACAATGGTGCAAAGCTTACCGTCATTACCCGCCCTGAAACGGATTATAAGGAAAGGGACAGGCTTACGTTTGAGGAGATGATTAGTTCCATAAAGAATACGGGAGCCAGTATTATTTTTAAATCAAATATACATCAAAAGTTTGCAGTAATTGATCAAAGAATTGTTTGGTATGGCAGCATAAATCTTTTGAGCTTCGGAAATTCCGAGGAGAGCATCATGAGGTTGGATAGCCTGAATATTGCAAATGAATTAATAGGTACGATTGAAGAAATATTAAACGAGAATTAAAAAGGATAGCGAAAATATGAAATCTAATTTGCTAAAGCTTTCAAACAGAGTCATAATAAGAAAAGAATATTTTGGCGGGATTCTTTTCAACAGGGATACCGGTGATGTTATCGAGGTTGATCGGGAAGCTTTTACCGTAGTTTCAATAATAAAAGATATTGAAGTTGTTTATATGAAAACCTTGTTGGATCTGCCGATATCCTATAAAGGGAGAAGAATTGATAGAGAAAGAATAAAAGGTGTTATATCAAGGCTTAAGGCTATGGGTATTATCAATGTAATGCCAAATGGAGTCCTGTCTGAAAATTATAGAAAGATGCTTGAAGAAAAAAGCCTTATAAAAATCAAGTGGCCGACTTATGAACATTTAAGTGCTCCTGAAACAGTTCACTGGGCAGTGACCTTTAAATGCGGTGAATCATGTCCTGATTGTTATATTGCACGTCACAAAAGATTGTTTGCATATGAACTTGATACTCAGGATGCACTTAAACTTATAAGTAAAATAGCAGATAGTGGTGTTTTCCAGCTTGCAATCGGTGGATGAGAACCCTTTATAAGAAATGATCTGGAGAACATCGTCCATAATACATCGGAAAAAGGCTTGATTGTTCATATTACAACTGGAAAATATGAAATCGAGCGGAATCGGCTTGATGCCATGGCAGGACATATAAAGACCCTTCAAATCGGGATAAGAACCGATGAGCTTTTGCTCAAAGGCACATGTGTTGTAGAAAAGCTTAGAGCATTAGTAACGCAGTTGAATGAACGTGACATAATTACCGGCGCAAATTTAATTATGACAAGGTCCTCCATATATAATTTCGATAAAATAGTTGAAATGCTTATAAGCAGTGGCTTTAAGCGGTATACTCTGCTTAGGTACAAGCCTCCTGGAAGTGTGAAACGGTGGCTTCAAGAGAAGCCGAATAAGCATGATCTGGATCTTTTAGAGGAAAGATTGACAGTGATGCAGGAAATGCATACAGATATACTTTTCCGGATTGATTGTGCCCTTTCTTTCCTGGAACGGAGATTGAATCCGCAGACAGCCTTATATTCAGGAATCAGAGGATGTATTGCAGGGGAAAGGATAGTATCTGTCGCGCCTGATGGTTCTGTTTACCCTTGTTCACAGCTTGTTGGGAATATTTTTAACGCAGGTAACTTGCTGAATGAGAATTTTGAATCTATTTGGAATAGGAGCAATGTAGTTAAAAAATACAGGGACTTCAGAGGAAAAAAGAGTTTTAAAAACGGCAGCTGTGGAAAATGTCAGGCAAAAGCTTTTTGCGGTGGATGCAGAGTCTTTGCAGAGGATGCAATCGGTTCTGATCCCGGATGTCCTGGACCTTTATATGAAGGTAAACATACTGATGATGAATATGATGTCATAGCTGATATACAGGATACCATAGGCTATACTGACGCAGGCTTTCCATATGCAACCCGTGAAGGAATTGAGGAATGGCTAGAAAAGGGTAATAATAGAAATTATCCGTCTTGGATCAATAATATATAATGATGAACTTACAGGAGGTAATTGAAATGAGGATAATAAGTATCAGAAAAGGCTTTACTTCAGACCATAGTTCAACATCCTATGAATTCTTAGCCGTAGATAAGGCACTTGGCAAGAAAGAGAAAGCAGAGGTAGTTTCTCTTTCCAGAAGGGCTAACCCTACATCAAGAAGAGTCAGCTTTATTTACCATGTTGATGGGTATGATATACCCGGCGGATGGGAGAATTTGATGAAGAAATATTATGATGTGATGTACCGCTTATAAATGGGGATTACAGGACTTTATATGCCGTATGGGAAAAATATGGAGGTTTTGATGATGAGGAGGAAGATGAATTTGACATTCCAATCCCTCAAGATAAAAAGGCAGGTAAGAATATAGTAGAACAATTCAGGAATATTTTGGACTAATCACTTTGTATTTTACCTAAATAAAATTATCTTTTTCATACCATCAAGGCATGTGGAGACCATGACAGTGCTATATAGGAGGTAAAGCGTTCATACAGCAGGGTTTGAGCAATATGAGTATGTTTTAATACATTCAAAAAATGCGTATACCTTAAAGTAGATGACATAATGAAAATGTATTTATGACATAGAGAAAAGCTTCGTTTTGTTATAACAAAGCTTTTAATCAGTGAATGTAATAAGGTGATTGATAAATGGAAACTTATAGAGAAAACCTTGAAATTTCAACTCGGCAATGGCTTGGACTTTTACAGGACAGCAGCGTTTTCAAAGATGATGATATTGCTCTTATGAAAACACTTTACAATTGCAGGGACTGCCGCGAAAAAGCTTCGGTACTTGCTGCGATTCTTGGCGTTTCAGGCCATCCAGTTTTGAATCTTCAAATCGGCAGACTGGGGAAAAGAATAATTAACAAGCTACCAAGTGTTAAATTTCCAATGAGGGAAGACGGAACTGTACGTTACTGGCATATTCCGTTTTGGGGCGAAGATGCTGAAGTGAAAGAGCAATACTATTGGCAACTACGTCCGGAATTAAAGGAAGCTCTTGAAATACTGTTGAATGCAAATAAATCTCTAAAAGAGTTTGAGGAAAATGTTTTAATAGCAGAGGAAATACCGGAAGAAAAATTAAAGGATTTGTTTGAAGGCGCAAAAAAGCAAATTACCGTAAATGCATTAGTATATAGGGGGGTCTTTTATTAGCTTTAATACAACTTAACTATAGCTTTTTTTCCCAACAGTCTCAAAAAGAGTGATTTTTTTATTCCCAAAGAGAGTGACTGCTAACAGCAAAAACGGCTGCTTGAAGAACAGATTGCGGAAATCACTAACGGCATCCGGGAGCTAAAAGAGGAACGCGGCGAGCGTTACGCCATCAAGCAGCTTGAAAAGACTAAAAAGACCTTGAAACTTAAGCTGGATAAGCTCAACGACACCAGCCGCAAGGACGATGTGGTGACCTTTGAGGAACTGGGCGTTGACCGGCTGTTTGTGGATGAAGCGGATTTTTACAAAAACCTCTTTCTTTACACAAAAATGCGCAATGTGGCGGGCTTATCCCAGACTGAGGCACAGAAGTCCTCCGACATGTTTGCCAAATGCCGGTATCTGGATGAATTAACCGAAGGGCGCGGCGTCATCTTTGCAACAGAAACGCCCATTTCCAACTCCATCACCGAGATGTACACCATGCAGCGGTATCTGCAATATGAAACCCTGCGCAAAAACGGGCTCCAGCACTTTGACTGCTGGGCCTCCACCTTTGGGGAAACCGTAACCGCCATCGAGCTTGCGCCGGAGGGCACAGGTTACCGGGCTAAAACAAGGTTCGCACGGTTCTACAACCTGCCGAAACTGATGAATATGTTCAAGGAAATCGCGGACATCAAGACGGCGGATATGCTGAACCTTCCTGTGCCCAAAGCGAACTACCACAATGTGGCGGTGAAGCCGAGCAAATTTCAGCAGGACATGGTGGTCGAACTTGCGGAGCGTGCCGAACGGGTGCGCGCCAGGCTGGTGGAACCGTATGAGGATAACATGCTCACAATCACCAACGACGGTCGGAAGCTGGCCCTTGACCAGCGGCTGATGAGCTCCATGCTTCCCGACAATGAAGAAAGCAAGGTAAATGCCTGCGTGGAAAATGTGTTCCGCCTCTGGCAGGAAAACAGCGATAAGAAGCTGACGCAGCTTGTGTTCTGCGACCTGTCCATTCCAAAGAACGATGGGAATTTCAATGTGTATGACGACATACGCCAAAAGCTTATTGCCCGCGGCGTTCCCGCCGATGAAGTTGCTTTCATCCACGATACCGACACAGAGATCAAGAAAAAGGAACTGTTTGCCAAGGTACGCAAGGGACAGGTGCGAATTCTGCTGGGCTCCACCTTTAAAATGGGGGCCGGAACCAATGTCCAGGACCTTTTGATTGCCCTCCATGACCTGGACTGCCCGTGGCGGCCCCGGGATCTGGAACAGCGCAGTGGAAGAATTGTCCGTCAGGGCAATAAAAACGATGAGGTGCATATCTTCCGGTATGTGACGGAAAACACCTTTGACGCTTATCTCTACCAGATACTTGAGAACAAGCAGCGTTTTATTTCGCAGATTATGACCAGCAAATCCCCTGTGAGAAGCGCCATTGATTTATTGTCCTATGGCACGTTGGAGCTGCTTTCCGGCAGGGACTGGCGGCAGGATAATTGTTTGTCACTTGCGGGCATCTATATGCCCAAGAAGATTATTGAGGAAAGTACACTACCCGCCGCGCTCACGCAATACTTAAAAGACTTCCCGAAAATTGGTGAAATAGCCCTGCATTTGGATAACGATACGGCTGGTTGGCTGGCAGCAAAAACTATAAAGACTATTCTTCCTCTCCCCTATACCGTTTTAGATGAGCCGCCAAAGTACGGGAAGGATTATAATGATTATTTAAAAATCGCTTTAAAGATGCGACAACCGCCTGAACGCGAATAAGCTACAAATTTTATCTACGCTTACACTTTAAAATTTTCAAAAATACCTTTGCAAATAGAGAATAACGTGATATATTTAAAGCAATAATATAATTGTTTAAAATTTGCTTGAAAACCTTTATAATCAAAGAAAATATAGCTCTATTTAAAGAGGTGATTACATGGTTGGATATGCAGAGCTTTCAAAAATGAATACTTTTACTTTGAATGATGTATGCAATCTTGTAGGCAATAAAAAAACTGCTTCCTCTCTTGTGTTAAGACTTTCTAAAAAGGGGTTTGTAAAAAAAATCAGAAACAATCTTTATACTTGTGTTAACTTAGCTGACGGACAGGTTATAGCTACAAAGTATCATATTGCCTGTGCAATAAATGAAACTGCTTATATATCACATCATTCTGCTTTCGAATATATGGGAATATCCAATCAGGTGTTTTACGAAATATATGTATCCTCTTCGAAAAGATTTTCTGATTTTGAATTTGAAGGTATAACTTATAAATATGTTCCTTCAAAAT